>JASFHU010000092.1:0-10127 GCA_050123055.1 Anaerolineae bacterium | reverse complement strand
TGATAGGCCGGCCAGCCGGGTCCTTCACCAGCACGCGGACCGACCCGGTAAAGCCTGCCTGCTTGACCGCCAGTGAGGCCAGCGGCCAGGAATCCAGCCGCGAGATCTCGACCATCTTGGCCGCCTCGCCCCGCGCCTGCTCCAGGTCCTGGGTAGCCAGCGCAGTGTCGGCGTGGGTCAGGATCTGGCTAACCAGCCCCTTGACCCGGTTGATGGTGGCCTGCACCGTCTGGTCGGGGATGTCGGCGATGGCCAGGTCCGCCTCGCGCAGGGCGCCGTTGGCCTCGTCCCTGGCCTGGCTCACCCGGCCGTGCAGGGCGCCGATATTGGGCGAGGCGTCCTTGGCAAAGTCAGAATGGACCTTGACCCTGTTCACGTGCTCCCAGAAAGCCATCAGGTGGCCCGAAGGTGGCAGGGGCTTGCTGGCCTGAGTGGGGGCCGGGGTCGGCGTCGGCGGGGCCAGGGACTTGAGCCAGGCAAAGATGTGCTGGAGCTCCAGGTCGCTGACCTCCTCCTCGGTGAAGGCGGGCATAGGCGCGGCGCCGGTGCGCACCTTCAGCAGCACCTCGTCAAACTCGAGCGCGGTCCCAGCCAGCTTGGGGCCGATGCCGCCCTCGGCATTGGGTCCGTGGCAGCCGATACACGGCTTCTGCGCCCAAAGCTGTTGGCCTACGGCCGGGTCTGGCTCGGCTGGCAGCGCCGGTGTTTCCGTTGCCGGCGGGGAGGTTGGCTCTGCGGTAGCCGGCTCAGCGGTGGCCGGCTCAGCGGTGGCCTCCTCCGTCGCCGGAGGAGAGGTTGGCTCTTCGGGTACCGGCTCTGCGGCAGCCTCTGCCGGTTCGTAGGCAAAGGTCCAGACATAGTTGACCAGCGCCCAGATCTCATCCTCGGTGAAGGTTTCGCCCCAGGCCGGCATGGCACTGCCCTCGACCCCACCGCGGATGGCCTCAAAGAACTCGGCCGGATCCTCGTTGGCCATGAACTCCTGGTCGGTAAAGCTGGCCGACCCGGGCAGGGCGGAGCCATCGCCCGCCTCGCCATGACAAGCGACGCAATTGGCGGCAAAAAGCTCCTGGCCCTGGGCGATCTCCTCGGGCGAGGTGGCAAAGGCCCACTCGTAGTAGAGCACGTCCCAGATCTCCATCTCGCTCAGGGTCTCGCCCCAGGCGGGCATGGCGCTGCCCTGCACCCCATCGCGGATGGCCTCGAAGAACTCGGCCGGCTTTTCGCCGCGCATAAAGTCCACGTCGGTAAAGTTGGCCGACCCGGCCAGGGCGGAGCCATCGCCCGCCTCGCCGTGGCAGGCGACGCAGTTGTCTGCATAGACAGCCATGCCGCGCTCGGCCGATGGCATCTCGGGTGGGAACAGCGCCTCCTCCTCGGCCGGTTGGGTGGCTTCAGCGGTCGTGGGCTCGGGCTCCGCCGTCGGTTCGGGCTCCACGGTGGGTTCCGGCGGCGGTTCGGTGGGCGGGGGGACGGTCGGAACTGCCGTAGGTTCTGGTGTGGAACCGCAAGCCGTCAGCAGCAATACCACTACCAGAGCCAGTGTCACCAGCAGCGGCGCCGGGGCCATCTTTTTCCAGCGAACATCTCTTGTCTTCATCGGCATCCTCCTCTTTGAATCCAGGCCCATTCGCGGGCAGATTCTCCCCTCTCCTCGCGAAACCGCACGAGCGGCTGATTTTCCATGGATAGTATATCTTGCGGCGTCCGACTCACAGGCTCCAGGCGACACCACAGCGGTCACACGACTCCCACGGCGTATCGGTCTGCAGCGCAGCGCGGAACCGCCGGTAGGGCGCGCCGTTCCAGATCTCGGCCAGGGGCGCCTGGAAGGCGTTGCCCAGGATCAACCCCTCGTAATCCCTGGTGGTGAAGGGCGAGAGGCAGCAGGGCAGCACGTTGCCGTTGGACGAGATATACATGAGCGACAAAGGCCGGCGGCATTGGGCCCAGGGCCTGCGGTCGCCATCGGGTGACATCAGGCTGTCGCGGGGGGTCGTGGCCCCTGAGGCCTGAAAGGTGATCTCCAGTTCCTCGGCCAGGGTCTCAGCTTCTCTCAAGAATCGCTCCTCGGCGGCCCGCATGGCCCGGTAGAGGGCTTGCTCTTGCTGGGCCAAACCCTCGCCGTGATAGACCAGCCGATGAACGTACACCTCGCCCACGCCCATGCGATGCGCCAGCCGTACCAGGTCGGGCAGGTCGGCGATGTTTTCCTGGATCGCGGTCAGCCACAGGGAGAGCCGCGGCCCGCCTCCGACCTGCTCGATGCGCCGGGCAAAGGCGGTCACGTTATCCACCATCCGGTCAAAGGCGTCCACACCGCGGATGCGAGCATAGAGCTCCGCATGGGCGGCATCGGTCGAGATGCGATACTCGTCCAGGCCAGCCTCCAGCAGTGCCTCCTGTCGCCCGGCTGTCAGCAGGATGGCGTTGGAGTTGAATAGGACGTGGGGCGGGTCGGATCGACGCTTCAGGTGGGTGATGAAGGACGGCAGGTCGCGGTTGAGCAGCGGCTCACCCACGCCGTGCAAGACAACGCGGCGCAACTGGGGTACCTGGTCGACAAGATCCCGGAACTCATCCAGCGTCAGGTCACGGGGCGGCTCCCAGGTGTTAAAGGTACGCACGCAGGTCTGGCACAGCGAGTTGCAGCGATTGGTCACCTCGACGTACAGTTCATGGGGCAAGGACAAGGACATCGTGCTCAGGGTTCTCCCTTCCAACGGAACGCGTAACGCAGGGTCACAAACAGGATATAATAGGTCGCCAGGAACGTGCCGCGAACTGTGCCACTGACCTTCGAGCGACCACCGCGCCGCACGCGGTAGCGGACAGGTACCTCGACGACGCGGGCGTCGAGGCGGGCCGCCTTGACCATCATCTCGGTAGGCCAGCCGTAGGTCACCTCCCGCATCTTTAACCGGGATAGCAGGTCCATACGTATGGCGCGATAGGGCCCCAGATCGGTGACACGCAGACCATAGAGCAGGCGCATCAAGCGCGCCACCAGCCAGTTGCCAAACCGGGCGTGCGGTGGCATGGCTCCCGGCTCCATCCCCCCCGCCGGCCGTGAGCCAAGAACGAGGTCGGCGCCCTCGTCCTCGATGGGAGCGAGCAGGCCGGTCATCTGGGCCGGGTCAAAGCTGCCGTCGGCGTCGAGAAAGACCAGTATTTGCGCCTCCTGCTCCGCCGCAGCCCGGACCCCAGCCGCGCAGGCGTAGCCATAACCTGCTCTCGGCTCGCGCACGACCACGGCTCCGGCCTGCTGCGCCACTTCAGCCGTGCGGTCGGTAGAGCCATTGTCCACGACGATCACGAGATCCGCAATATGGGACGGGATCTCGGCGATGACGCCTGGCAACGGGATCTCTTCGTTTCGAGCCGGAATGATGACGGCGACGTTCAAGTGCGCGTGCCCTTCCCCGGAATCTGCCAGGGTCGTAGGGTCGGGTCGCCCGGTTGTACTCCACCTGGCAGGCCCGCACCAGTATACCCCAAGACAGGATTCTTGACAAGCACCTTCTTCTAATCTATCCTAATACCTGTCTCAACCCATCAACCGAATACTTTGACAGCCCTAGAGTTTCCATTGTCCGGGGAGCTTCTGCCAAATAATCGCGCCCCATCAGTGTGGAAGCCACTTGGATGACAGACGCGATATTGGGTGTCTCCAAGCCAATCTGCTCCCCTAGTTTCTGCAAGAACACGAGACCATAGCCCACATCTTCCTGAATGTACCTGTAGTTCAGGCTTGTCGGAGCCTTGATGCCGCGAAAACCAGGAGCCTCGGCATACCCCCGGTCATAGGTCCTTTCTTTCATATACCCTTGCCTCTGCCCAATTTCCGGTTCGGGAATGACTTCAATGCCCAGCCGCCGGCCGATGGCGATCCGTTCTTGGTCGATGGCTTTGAGCAGCCGTCCAACTGCCGGAGTCACACCTTCTTCGTAGAAGTAGAAATCGCCCGCTGTGCGTTCGATCAACGCCGCGTTCAACAGGCTGATCACAGGATGAATGACTGGATTGCCATTCTGCAGGCTGGTCTGGAGTACATTCTTCGCAGGACCCAAGGCCGGGTATACACCAGCAAGAGCATCCAAAACTCTGCCGATATCGTTGGCCGGGATAGCAGCAACGAACAGCCCATCTTTGAGTTTCAAAAAGACTTTGATCCGGGCAGGCCCAACCATCCGCACTGCGTAAGGGAGTGTGGAAGTCTCGGCCACGATGATATCTGATTCATCGAGAGCCAACCCGGCACCGATCTTGAACTCCAGGCTTCCTGCGCAGGAACCAGGGCAAATCAAGACCATCTGTCCTTTTCGGAGATGCGGTCGGCAGGCTTTGGCAAAAGGCAGCGTGCTGTAAGCAGGGCCAACGGCGATGATCAATTCAGCCTCGCTCAGAGCTTTTTCGATATCATGCCCGGCGTAATGGATGGGGGCAAATCCCTCGAGTTCTCCCTCCGCGTGGATGCCACCGGCATCGTTGACCTCACCAATGTTATCCGGGAACGTTTCAAAATCGAACAAATTGACCTGATGGCCATGTTGTGCGCAGTCGAATGCCACTGCACACCCCCCATTACCTGAACCCAACACAGCTATGTTCATAACGTTCCTCCTGATCTTGATGCTTTTGCAGCCGAACCAGCGAAATGGAGCACCTCTTGACAAGCACAAGCAAGCACAATTATATCCTGTTTGACAGCCCTCTGCAAACTACAGCAAAACACCCGATCGCAAGGAGGCATCCCTGGCGAGACCGTACCCCAGAGCTTGACGCGTGTCTCACCGGAAATGCCTCCAGCAGAGATGGCAGCAATGATTTACCAGTGTCTTCAGGCCCCGGAGACAGAGGCGCCCCGGCTCCAGAACCCGGCCCGCGCTACTTGACGGGGAGCAAGGGACACTGGAAGTAGACCCCGGCGTCCTCGATGATCAGGTGCCCCAGCCCGGCGTGGAGCATGACCTCGTCGTATGAGGTCAGGACCGGTTTAGCGTGGGGCAGGTCCTCGATCCAGGTAGCCGTGTGAACCCACCAGCGGCCGCCATTGTACATCGGATTGCCGGGAGCAGCCTCGCCAACAGGCATCTGCCCTTCCGCGCCGTTGGTGACCACAAAGATCATGTCGAAGGACTGTTGGTTGTTGTCATTCGGAGCTGGGAGGGAGGTCGTTCCCTTGGTCCCCCAGGTCTGGCCATCAGCGTACACCCCCGCGCTAAAATCGGGCGCCTTGTTGCCAAGGCCGCCGCCCACATTGTCCGGCTGATCGGCAAAGGCCGGCACGGCCGCTATCAAGCCCAGCAACACCACAAACAGGATCGAACTCGTTTTGCGCAACATTTTCCGCCTCCTTCAGGGTTTGATGTTTCGAAGAACCTTGGCCGGGGTGGTTCAGCACCGAGGTGTCGCCACCTGGCGGCTGTCCATCCCCTTCCTGCTCTCCGGGGTATCACTCGCGGCGCCTGCGAGCCGCAGGTTTTACTCTATACTAGTCACCTAACAGAACAATTGCCCGAAGGTTACAGGTAGATTAAGGACGTGGGTGTTAGTAGGATCGATCCTACTAATACCAATTGCCCTTTGAAGCGCCATACTATGTTCGACGAAGGTCTCCGACCGAGGCGGGACTGGGCTCGGTCAGGAGACCTTCGCCCAACAACCTACATGGCCCTTGATCAGGCAATTGGTATAACATGTTGTGCATCCCCTTGACAACTCTGTCCCTTGCTGGTACAATCTTGAATGTCCAGGGGCACCGATTTCCGGATCTTGAGGGATTGTCAGCGGGGGAGAGGAAGGATGAGCGAGAAGGGACCATCTTCCGTAGAAACAGAGTTCTATCGCAAACTGCGCCGTACGGTGAGGATCTGGGCCGGAGGCGAAAAGGGCAGGGCCAACCAGTACGCCGACTTTATCCTGACCGGCCCGGACCTGTTCATGCTGCTGGTGTGCCTGTCGCGCGACGATCGGGTGGGCCGGCGTGAGAGGGTCAAGCTGGGCGGCGCGGTGGCCTACTTTGTCAATCCCCTCGACTTTGTCCCCGAACTGATCCTGGGACCCGCCGGGCTGGTGGATGACATAGCCCTATCGGCCCTCGTCCTCCACCAGGTGCTCGAAACCACCGATCCCGCTGTCGTCCGCGAGCATTGGGAGGGGAATCTCGACGTCCTGGATCTCATCCGCCGCATCCTGACGGTGGCCGATACGATGGTTGGCGGCCCAATCTGGCGCCGGATCGTCACCAGGGCCGAGAGCTTTGTCGGTACGCCCTAGCCTGTAGTACAAAACCCCCGGCTTAACCTCGAGTCGGGGGTTTTTTTGTGGCGCCGTGCCCCTCAGCCGGCCTGCTCCACCTTTTCCAGGGGCGCGATGCTGGCCATCAGCCGCTTGATGCCCACGCCAGCAAAGGCGACCGTCACCCGTTCGTCGGCACCGCTTGGCTCGCTTTCGATCACTACCCCCTTGCCGAACACGTCGTGCTGCACCTCGTCGCCTGTTTGAAAGTGTGGTGCGCTGGGCCCGGGCTGCTCGACGGTGGCCGGCCCTGTGGGGCGTCCGAGGCTGGCCGGCTTGACCGATCTCTGGGGCGAAAACGAGGTATAGGTGCTGCGCTTCTGCCCCAGAAAGCGTCCCGCCTCCAATCCGAGGCTCTCCTGGCGCGGCGTCCGCGCCCGCTCTCGACCCCGGACCAGTTGCTGGGGAATGTCGCGCAGAAAGCGGGAGGGCTCGCGTACCTTGCTCTCCCCGTACAGCGTCCGCCGGAAGGTGTGTAGCAGGTAAATGCGCTCCTTGGCCCTGGTCACCCCCACGTAGCAGAGCCGGCGTTCTTCCTCCATCTGCTCCAGATCGTCCATCGAACGGCTGTGGGGGAAGAGCTCCTCTTCCATGCCGACGATAAACACCACCGCAAACTCGAGGCCCTTGGCCGCGTGGAGGGTCAGTAACGTGGGGGCATCCACCTGCTCATCCAAATTGTCCACGTCCGAGACCAGGGCTACCTCTTCGAGGAAGGTGGTCAGCGCCGTCTCGACCGGCAGGTCGGCATAATCCCGGGCCACAGTGCGAAGCTCGAGGATGTTCTCCCAGCGGATCTGCCCCTCTTCAGTGCCATCCCGGATGTAGGTCTCGTACCCGGTGCGCGCCAGCAGGAGATCCAACAACTCCAGCAGGTTCAGCTGGCTGCGCGCCCGGACCAAATCTTCGAGGATGGCTGTGAAACTCAGTAGGGCGCGCCTTGCCCGGGTGCCGAAGGGGATGGGGACAGCCGTCTCCTGCCCCTCACTGCCTTCAGCCTCGGCCAGCATCTGGAGCGCTGCGTACACCGGCACCCCCATCGCGCCAGCCCATTGCGCCAGCGTGCCCACGGTCTTTTGGCCAATGGCTCGCGGGGGCATGTTGATGATGCGCGCCAGGCCTACGCCATCGTATGGGTTGTGGATCAAGCGCAGGTAGGACATCACGTCCTTGATCTCCTTGCGCTCGTAGAAGCGCGTCGCGCCCACCAGTTTGTAGGGCACGCCGCGCCGCACAAAGGCATCCTCAATCGGCCGCGACTGGGCATTGGTGCGGTACATCACCGCGCAATCACCCATTCGTGCCTGGCCCCGCCCCACCAGGCGCTGGATCTCGCTGACCACCATGTCGCCCTCTTCCTGCTCGTCATAGGCTTCCACGACCGAGACCTGAGGGCCCCTGTCCTTGTCGGTGTAGAGTCGCTTGGGGTGGCGCTTGAGGTTGTGGGCAATGACGGCGTTGGCCACGTCGAGGATCGTCTGCGAGGAGCGGTAGTTGCGTTCCAGCAGGATGACGCGCGCCTCCGGATAGTCCTCACGGAAACGGGCTACGTTTCGGTAATCGGCTCCCCGGAAGCGATAGATCGACTGGTCCTCGTCGCCGACCACAAAGAGGTTGGCCCGCTCGCCAGCCAGGAGCTTGACCAGTTCGTACTGGGCCATGTTGGTATCCTGCCATTCATCCACCAAGATGAAGGGATAGCGGCGTTGGTACTTGGCCCGCACGCCGGCATCCCGGCGGAAGAGCTGCACCATCTTGACCAGCAGGTCGTCAAAGTCAAGGGCTCCGTTCTCGGCCAGCAGCGCCTGGTAGCGCTCGTATACCCGGCTGGCCACCTCTTCGCGGTAGTTGTTGGCTCGCACCTCGTCCGGCCCGACTAACTCGTTTTTGGCCTGGGAAATGAAGCGCAGCATGGCCCGCGGCCGGAAGAGCTTGTCGTCCAGGTTCAGTGCTCGGATCGCTTGCCGCGCC
Organism: Anaerolineae bacterium; assembly: GCA_050123055.1. Taxonomy (GTDB): domain Bacteria; phylum Chloroflexota; class Anaerolineae; order JAAYZQ01; family JAAYZQ01; genus JASFHU01. Next base: position 1,856 of record JASFHU010000092.1, on the reverse strand, counting down.
AGGGTGAGCTGGTCCCCGGTGTCATAGATGACGTACTGCGGCGAGATGCCGGCCGCCTCGGCCTCCTGCCGCAGGATGCGGGCGCAGATGGCATGAAAGGTACCGATGGTTAGCTTGCGGAATTGTTCGCCCAGCAGCCGGTACAGGCGCTCCTTCATCTCGCGAGCGGCCTTGTTGGTAAAGGTCACGGCCATGATCTGCCAGGGAGGTACCCCATACTCCCGGACCAGGTAGGCCGCCCGGTGGGTCAGCACCCGTGTCTTGCCACTGCCCGGTCCAGCCAACACCAGCACGGGTCCATCCACCGCCTCCACAGCCTCGCGCTGAGCAGGGTTCAGTCCCGCCAGAATATCCACCCTCTCTGTCATAGCCTCTCCCTAACCTCACCACAGAATCAAGCGTTCCCAGGCACGCACCCCCTATTGTAGCACCGTTCAGCCCAGGGGACCAATGCCAGGTCACCAGCGGGCAGTCCTCCCTTCCCTGGATGTTAAACCCATCACTCAACGTTGACGAAGCTTCCGACTTGAGATATAATTGTCGCTTGGCGGACGATGGTCAAAAAAGAGAGAGACGAAATGGGAATTCAGGCCCCAAAGGTGGTGGCCATCGGTGGAGGAACGGGGCTTTCGACATTGCTGCGGGGACTCAAAGCCCATACCCCTCTCATCACGGCGATCGTTACTGTAGCCGACGACGGCGGCTCGTCCGGCCGTCTGCGGCGCGAGCTGGGCCTCTTGCCGCCTGGCGACTTTCGCAACTGCATTGCCGCATTGGCTGACGACGAAGCACTGATTACCCAACTGTTCCAGTACCGCTTTGGGCAGGGGAAGGGGCTAGACGGGCACAGTTTTGGCAATCTCTTTATCACCGCCCTGGCCGCTATAACCGGGAGCTTTGAGCGGGCCATCCTGGAGGCTAGCCGAGTCCTGGCCGTACAGGGACGGATCTTGCCCTCTACCCTGGAGGACGTCACCCTCGTCGCTGACCTGAAGGGGGAGGACAATGGTACCGCACCCAGCCTGACCCGTGTCAGGGGAGAGTCAGCCATACCCAAGGCCGGTCAGCCGATCGAGCGCCTGTTTTTGCGGCCCGAAGGGGTGCGTGCCTATCCTGAGGCGGTGCGAGCGCTCCTGGACGCCGACCTCATTGTGGCCGGCCCGGGGAGCCTGTTCACCAGCGTGCTGCCCAACCTGCTCGTGCAGGATATTCGGCGGGCGGTGGAAGCATCACCGGCTCTCAAGCTCTATGTGTGCAACGTTGCTACGCAGCCGGGAGAGACAGACCACCTGGACGTAGGACGGCATGCCGGCATCTTGCAGCGGCACGTTGGCCAGGGTCTGTTTCCCTATGTGCTGGCCAACGATCAAACGATCTCGAGTGACGAGCAACCACGCTTGAAGCCCGTGGCCCTGCGTTACCCTGCAGACGACGGCTACGAGGTGATCTCGGCCACGGTCGTGGATAGATCCGCTCCATGGCGGCACGACTCGGGGCTGCTTGCCGAGCAGATCATGCAATTCTGGCACACCCGGCGCCGCGATCGTCGAGGCAAACCAAGCCACGAGCGCGACGTGCATCCGCTGGAAGCTGAGGACATTGTCCCGGTAGCCGTACTTTGACCGGGGGCTGTGGATTGGAAAGTGGGAGTGAGGAGGTGAAGGGAATGAAAACCGCAGCCGATGTCATGACCAAGCATGTCGTGCGAATTGAGCCCAACTCCACGGTGGCTCAGGCCGTCGAGAAGATGAAACAGTGGAACGTCTCCAGCCTGCTGGTCAGACGCGAAAGCGACATGGATACCTGGGGGTTCATGACTGAGACCGATCTGATCGAAAAGGTTGTGGCCTACGGTT
>JASFHU010000091.1:0-10195 GCA_050123055.1 Anaerolineae bacterium | reverse complement strand
CTTGATCGCCTTTATCCTCATCGCCATCGGCGCCGAGTGGGCAGCGCCACCGCCGCCCAACTCGCGCGATCCCTACATGATCCCCCGTGACGGCTTTGGCGTGACGCCCCAGGCGCCCAGCCCGGCACACTATTTTGGCACCACCGAGGGGCAGTACGACATCTGGTACGGCATTTTCTGGGGCGCCCGTACCGCCTTTCGCATCGGCGTGGTCATCACCCTGTTCACGACCATCATCGGCCTGATCGTGGGCTCCATCTCGGGTTTCTTTGGCGGCTGGGTCGACGAGGGTCTCATGCGCATCACCGAGATCTTTCAGGCCTTTCCCTTTCTGCTGGCCGCCATCACCCTGACCTCGGTGCTGCAGACGGTCTATGGCCGTGGCGAGGCTGGCGCGCTGATGGCCTCGGCCAAGGTGCTGGCCTTTCTTACCTTTTTTCAGAGTCCTACCACCGACGTCAACCCCATCCAGTTGGGCATCCTGACCGGCATGCTGGCCATCATCGCCTTTGGCTGGATGACCTACGCCCGCGTGATCCGGGGCAACATTTTGGCTGTCCGGGAGTTTGACTATGCGCTGGCGGCGCGCACCATCGGCGCCAGCGACATGCGCATCCTGTTCCGCCACCTGCTGCCCAACGCCGTCTTTCCTGTGCTGGTCATCGCCTCGATGAACATCGGCTCCTATGTGCTGACCTTTGCCGCCCTGAGCTTCCTGGGCCTGGGCGCGCAGCGGGGCTACGCCGACTGGGGCCAGATGATCAGCTTTGCCCGGAACTGGGTGCCTTCGTTGAATACCTACTGGTGGATCCTGATCTTTCCCGGCCTGGCCATCGTGCTGTTCGTGCTGGCCTGGAACCTGGTGGGCGATGCCCTGCGAGACATCCTGGACCCGCGCCTGACCGGCAGCCGGGCCTAGGCCGACCCAGGGCCTGGCGGGGCTGTGCCGATTTAGCGGCTGCCAGGCCCGGAGAGCAAAGAGTGAGGAGAAGATAGAATGCCATTACTAGAAGTCAACGGACTCAAGACCCAGTTTTTCACCCAGGACGGCGTGGTCAAGGCGGTGGATGGGGTCACCTGGTACGTGGACGAGGGTGAGACCCTGGGCATCGTCGGCGAGAGTGGCTGTGGCAAGAGCGTGAGCGTGCTGTCGGTTATGCGTCTCATCCCGCAGCCACCGGGCAGGATCGTCGAAGGCGAGGTGGTCTTTGACGGCGAGAACCTGCTGGACATGTCCGACAATGACATCCGCAAGGTGCGCGGCAACAAGATCGCCATGATCTTCCAGGACCCGATGACCTCCCTCAACCCCGTGCTCACCATTGGCCGCCAGATCGGCGAGGCGCTGGAGCTGCACATGGGGATGAACAAGGAGGAGGCCCGCAAACGGAGTGCAGAGCTACTGTCCATGGTCGGCATCCCCGAGGCCGAGATGCGGCTGGACGACTATCCCCACCAGTTCTCGGGCGGGATGCGCCAGAGGGCCATGATCGCCATGGGCCTGGCCTGCAACCCGCGGTTGCTCATCGCCGACGAGCCGACGACGGCGCTGGACGTGACCATCCAGGCCCAGATCGTCGACCTGGTAAAGCGGTTGCGGGACGAGATCGGGATGGCCATCATCTGGATCACCCACGACCTGGGCGTCGTGGCCGGGCTGGCCGACCGGATGATGGTCATGTATGCCGGTCACGCGGTGGAGGAGGCGCCGGTCAAAGAGGTCTATGGCGATCCTCGACACCCTTATACCGTCGGGCTTTTGGGCTCGTTGCCGCGTCTGGATGAGGTGCGCGAGGATAGGCTGGAATCTATTGAGGGCCTGCCGCCCGACCTGATCGCCCTGCCGCCGGGCTGTCCCTTTGAACCGCGTTGTGTCTATGCCATCGAAAAGTGCCGGGAGGAACGGCCCGAGTTAGAACCGGTCGGACCGAGGCACCGGATCGCCTGCTGGGTGGATATCACGCAGGCCAAGCCCAGCGACAACGGGCACTAGGGCCCGGCTGGGTCCTAGGGCCCGGGTGGGGTGGATGGCGCATTGCACCACCTCCCCGCTGTTGGTGACTCTTTTTCCATAGTTAGCAAAGGACGAATCTATGACAGAAAATGGGACGTTGGTAAGAGTTAAAGATCTCAAGATGCACTTTCCCATCACTCAGGGGATCGTTGTCCAACGCAAGATCGGGGCCATCAAGGCGGTCGACGGCGTCAACTTTGACATCATGCGGGGTGAGACGCTGGGGTTGGTGGGAGAATCGGGCTGTGGCAAGTCCACGACGGGGCGGGCCATCCTGCAGCTCTACGAGCCCACGGCCGGCGAGGTGTACTTTGAGGAGCAGTCGCTGACCGAGCTCAAGGGGGAACGCCTGCGCAAGATGCGCCGCCGGATGCAGATGATCTTTCAGGATCCTTACGCTTCGCTCAACCCCCGAATGACGGTCGGGGACATTGTCGGCGAGCCGTTGCTGGTGCACAACATTGCCAAGGGCAAGGAGCGCCGGGAGCGGGTGCAGGAGCTGCTGGCCGTGGTGGGCTTGAACCCCTACTTTGTCAACCGCTACCCCCACGAGTTTTCCGGTGGGCAGCGGCAGCGCATTGGGGTGGCCCGGGCGCTGGCCGTGCAACCCGAGTTCATCGTCTGCGATGAGCCCATCTCGGCCCTGGACGTGTCGATCCAGGCCCAGATCATCAACCTGCTGGAGGATCTCCAGGGAGAGTTTAACCTGACCTACCTCTTTATCGCCCACGACCTTTCAGTCGTGCGCCACATCTCTGACCGGATCGCCGTCATGTACCTGGGCAAGATCGTCGAATTGACGGGGCGCAAGGAACTGTACGACAATCCGCTGCATCCCTACACCCAGGCTTTGCTCTCGGCCGTGCCGATCCCTGACCCGGTTGTGGAGGAACAGCGGCGCCGCGTCATCCTGGAGGGAGATGTGCCCAGCCCGGCCAGTCCGCCGGTGGGCTGCAACTTTAACACGCGCTGCCCGGTGGTCATGGACCAGTGCTACGAAGAGGAACCCGACTTTGTGGACGTGGGCGACGGGCACTGGGCAGCTTGCTTCCGCGTCTAGCGGTTTGTCGGAGAGGGTTCGTAGTGACGGCTTCAGCCGTCCAAAAAGCGGCCGAGTCCGACCGTTGGTCGGCGGCCACTACAAACGAGAATCGTGCCCTTCTCCGACAGCCTGCTAGTGCGGTGAGACCTGACAGGCTTTGTCGACGCTTGGGTTTCTGCGAGCACATACCAAGGGCTGGCTTGAGCTTCAGAGGGTGAGGCTCCGCGCACGGACCCCTGGTTCGCCCTGTCAGGTCTTCAAGCGAATGTAGGTATCACTCAGAAGGTTGGGTGCAGACCTGACAGGTTTTCCGAAACCTGTCAGGTCTTGACAACAACTGCGAGTGGCTGGACATTCGTGTCTGAGGTTTGACTTGTCCAGCAAACTGTGGTATATTGGGTGGGCTTCGTTCATAAAATCTTTTAGCCCCACCGGCAGGCAGCCGTAGTGCCTCTACGTGGCAGAATAGGAAGGAGGTGATGGGGCGGGTAGTTTCGTTGACAGGTTCCCCGCACCTGGCATGACTTTTGTTGCATCTAAGCTTGAAACCAAAAAAAGAAAGGGAGGAGACAATGTTTAACAGCAAAAAGCTGGCGATCCTTGTGGTCCTACTGATGATCGCCCCCATCGTTTTGGCTGCCTGTGGCGCCGCCCCGGAGCCAGAGGTCATCGTCGAGACGGTCGTCGAGACCGTCGTGGTCGAGAAAGAGGGCGAAACCATCATCGAGACCGTCGTGGTCGAGAAAGAGGGGGCAACCGTCGTCGAGACCGTCGTGGTCGAGGTAACCGCTGAGGCGCCGCCAGAAGCGGCGCCGGAAGAGGCGGCCGGCGAAGTCGGCCCCTACCGCATCGCCCTCTTTGAGGACCCGGTCACCACCAACTACTGGAACTACCTGGGCCCTGGCAGCTCGGTGTGGACCCAGTACATCGTGTCTGGCCAGGCGCCTCAACTGTTCCAACTCTCCGACGTGACCTTCCAGTGGGTGCCCTACCTGGCCACAGAGGTGCCCGAGCCGGTGGACAATGGCGATGGCACCTATACCCTCACCGTCCCCATGGCGCAGAGCGCGACCTGGAGCGACGGCGAGCCGCTCACGGCCCACGACTTTGTCTTTACCTTCAACGCCTGCAAAGACCTGAAACTGACCCAGAACTGGCCCAACCAGTGCAAGCCGAATAGTCTCGATGCCACGGTCGAGGCGGTGGATGACTACACCCTCCAGATCACCTTCCTCAACCAGCCCCCGAGCCTGGGCAACTGGCAGGCCGGGTTGTCCCTGGCCCCCATCCTGCCCGAGCACTACTGGGCCGACAAGGCAGCCGAAGCCTACGCCTTCGTCGAGGGTGTCCAAGATCCTGACGTAGATCACCCCGACGACTGCGAAGCGGAGGACCTCAGCGACGAAGACGCGGCCGCCTGCGAACTTTGGGCGCCCGTCGACGAGGCCTACACCAATGCCCGCCGCACGCTGTACGAGGCGGATGCGACCGGCGCGCCGACCGGTGGCGGCTATGCGACCGACAAGCTGGAACTGGGCGCCTTTGCCCAGCGCACGGCCAACGAAAACTGGTACCTGAAGGGTGCTCAGATCACAGAGTACGACGACGGCACCTGGATGATGACTACAGCCGACGGCACCACCTTCCAGCTCTACGGCGACGCCACGGGTGAGACAACCCTCGACTTTGAGCAGGGTCCCTACGCCCCCAACGTCATCTTTTCCATCTACGGTTCGCAGGACGCCGCCTTCCTGGCCCTGGCCGACGGCGAGGTGGACTATGTGATAAACCCGTTGGGTCTGTCCAAGGGTTTGCAGGAGCAGGCGGAAAAGGGCGAGGGCGTGGAGAGCTATGTGAACGCCGACTATGGCATGTACTACCTGGCCTTCAACATGCGCAAGTACCCCTTCTCCGAGCCCGAGTTCCGCCAGGCCGTGGACGCTGTGATAGACAAGGAATTCGTGACCCAGAGCGTCCTGGGTGGCGTCGTCTTCCCCATGTACTCCACCATGCCGCCCGGCAACGGTTTCTGGTTCAACCCCGAGGCCGAGGCGAATCCCTACACCGGCATGTCGCGCGAGGATCGCGTCAACGAGGCGGTCGCGCTGCTCAAGGAGGCCGGCTGGAGCTGGACCCAGGACCCGGCCTGGGATGAGGATCTGCAGGACGTGGTGCCCGGCGAGGGCATCGTGATGCCCAACGGCGAGCCCATGCCCGAAGTCACCATCCTCGGCCCTGGCCCGGCCTACGACCCGCTCCGCGCCACCTTCAACCAGTGGATCTCGGAGTGGATGCGCGAGCTGGGCATGCCCGTCACGTCAGAGCTTACCGGCTTTAACACCATCCTCGGCCCGGTGTTCGTGGACGCCAACTTTGACATGTACATCCTGGGCTGGAGCCTGGGTAACGTGGCCTTCCCCGACTACTTTGAGTCGTTCTGGCACAGCCGCAACGACACCGCCGTCACCGGCAACTCGAACACACCCGGCTACAACAACCCCGAGTATGACGCCATCATCGACGAGTTCATGAGCACCTCCGATCTGGAGCGGGCGCGGGAGCTCATCTTTGAGGCGCAGCTCATGCTGGCCAACGACCGGCCCTACGTCCCCCTGTTCTACAAGCAGACCATCGACCTGGCCCGCAACAACCTCATCTTCCCCTACACCGAGTCCCTTGGTGGTCTGGAGCAGCAGGCTGGGTTGCAGACCGAAGTTTTCCCGGTGGCCAAGTAGTTGAGCGCGTGGTTGCCTGAGAGGTAACCGGAAAAACGGATGCTGGGAGCGGGCGGTCCCCCGTCCGCTCCCAGTTGTTATCTCGTCAAGTAGAGTATACGCACTGAGCAAGCCATAAGGTACAGTAGGCGAATGGGTCGTTCGCCTTGCCCAGAGAGGAGCAGCGGATATGTGGAAATACTTGGGCAGACGCCTGTTACAGATGTTCATCACCCTGATCCTGTTCCAGGTGCTCACCTATCTCCTGATAGACGCCCAGCCGGGAGACATCGCTGACCTTCTGACCCAGAACCCCGACATCCCTCCGGGTGAGGTCCAGCGGCTTCGTGCGGACTTGGGACTGGATCGCCCCCCTCTTGAGCGCATGGTCTTGTACATCGGCAATTTCTACGTCGGGAACCTCGGCGTTTCCTTCCAGAGATACCCCACCGCAGTGATGGACATTATCGTGGAGCGCTTGCCCCGCACCATCGTCCTGTTCCTCACCGCCAACATTATCGCCTTCTGGGCTGGCTATATTACCGGCAAGATCCTGGCCTGGCGCCGCGGGGGGTTCGTCGAGTACGGCTCGACCATCATCGGCGTGGGGCTGTATACCGTCTTTTTGCCCTGGTTCGCGTTGATGATGATCTGGCTCTTTGCCGTCACCCTGGACTGGTTCCCGCCGGGCAAGTTTATCGATCCCATCCTGTGGCTGGAGCCCGGCACCCCGACGACCAACGAGGTCTTTATCCGGCTCCTCTATACCACTGTGATCGCGCTGGCGGTGATGTTTGTGGGGTTTGGGCTCTCGAACCGGGCGCCGCGCAAGCAGCGCCTGCCCATTCGTTTTGCCAGCCTGCTGCTCCCGCTTGCTGGTTGGGTGGCCTTTTGGCTGGCCAGCGGGTGGGCCCCTCTGGCCTGGGACATGCTTAGCCACCTCGTACTCCCGGTGTTGACGCTGACTCTGTGGAGCTATGCCGGCACCATGTTGCTGATGCGCACCACCATGCTCGAGACCCTGCGCGAGGACTATATTTTGACCGCCAGGGCCAAAGGACTGCCCGACAAAGCTGTGCGCGACAAGCACGCCGCCCGCAACGCGCTGCTGCCGGTGTGGACCGGCCTGGTCTTTGGCATCACCGCCTCTATCAGCGGCGGCATCGTCACCGAGACGGTCTTTTCCTGGCCGGGTATCGGGTTGGCCTATCTGCAGGCCGCCATCGCTGAGGACATCCCGGTCGCCATGGGCATCCTGACCATCCTGGGGGTATTGACCCTCGTTGCCCACCTGGTCGTGGATATCGGCTACGCGTTCCTCGACCCGCGTATTCGGTACAATTAGCAGCTATCCGAAAGGGCTCAAGCCCTCGTCCCGAGGGCGGTGGGGGGCTCTGAGCCAATAGGTGGATAGACGTTTAGGAGGCTTGGTCAATGACCACCGATGCAAGAGTGATCCAGGTTCCCCTCTGGCGGGTGCGTTTGGGCCTGTTTATGCGGGGTCTGCGGACCAACTGGGCCATGTTTGCCGAGAACCCCATCGGTATGTTGGGCTTGGGTATCATTGTCTTTTTTGGACTGTTCGCCCTGGCCCACCCCATCCTGATGGGGGCTGTCTGGGATCCCGTCATTTACGATCCTGTGTCGGGCTTTGATATGGAGATCGCCTTCCACCCCTCCCCGCCCTCGGCCAAGCACCTGCTGGGCACCGACCCGCTTGGCCGGGACGTGCTCAGCCAGCTCATGTACAGTACCAGGAACGAGTTTGTGCTGGGCATCGTCGCCGCTTTGGTGACCATGGTCATTGCCACCACCGTGGGGGCGGTGGCGGCCTTTTATGGCGGGTTGATCGATACGCTGCTGATGCGCCTGGTGAACCTGGTGATCATGATCCCCCTGCTGCCCATCCTGATCGTCCTCAGTACGCTGATGGATATCGGCATGTTGGAGATGGCCCTCATTTTTGGCCTCTTATTTGGCTTTAGCGGCACGGCCCTCATTGTCAAGTCCCAGGCCCTCACCGTCAAGGTGCGCCCCTACATCGAGGCGGCGCGCATCGCTGGTGGCGGCAACCGGCACGTGATCTTTAAACACATGGTCCCCAACCTGTTGCCCATCAGCCTGTTGTACATGATGTTTACCGTGAACACCGCCATCGCCATCGAGGCCACGCTCTCATTTTTCGGACTGACGACCATCGAGATGAGCTGGGGATTGATGATCAACACCACCCAGTTCTTTGGCTACCTGTTGCGCTTTGATACCTGGTGGCTGTTGTTCCCGGCCAGTGTTTGCATCTCGCTTCTTTGCGCGGCCTTTTACCTGGCCGGCCGTGCCCTGGACGAGGTGGTCAACCCCCGGCTGCGGCAGCGCTAGAGCTTGATGTATAAGACCTGACAGGTCTGCGATTGACCCGTGCACGGTAAGAGGCTATCTCGGGCAGATGTGATCGCAGACCGCACAGCAGCAGAGACCTGTCAGGTTTACGATTGGAACCAGGAGCGGGAGGCGAATGACAGACAACAACCTTGTTCTAGACGTGAAAAACCTGACCATGCACTATATGACTCGCAAGGGGCCGGTCTACGCAGTAGATGACGTGAGCTTTCATGTGGGCCGTGGTGAGTCTATCGGACTGGTGGGCGAGTCGGGTTGCGGCAAGACCTCCATCGCCATCTCGCTGCTCAAGCTGTTGCCCGAGAATGCCAGGATTATGGGCGGCGAGATCCTGCTGAACCAGACCGATCTGGTGCCCATGACCTACGATGAGGTCCGCAAGTATCGCTGGCGCCACATCTCCATGGTATTTCAGGCGGCCATGAACGCCATGAACCCGGTGTACACCGTCGAGGAGCAGATCCTCGAAGCCATGAGGCTGCACCGCCCGGAGCTCAGCGACGAGGAGATGGACGAAAAGATCGACCATCTGTTCGAACTGGTCGGGCTGGACCCTGCCTTCAAGGACCAGTATCCCCACCAGTACAGCGGCGGGATGCGCCAGCGGGCCATCATCGCCATGGCCCTGTCCTGCGATCCCGACATCATCATCGCCGACGAGCCGACGACCGCCCTGGACGTGATCGTGCAGGACTCGCTCCTGAAAAAGGTTCGCGAGATCCAAAGAGTGCTAAACATGGCCATGATCTATATCTCCCACGACATCGCCGTGATCGCCGAGGTGAGCCAGCGCGTGGGCGTCATGTACGCTGGCCAGTTGGCCGAGATGGCCTCCACCGAGGCGATCTTTCACCGTCCCATCCATCCCTATACCATGGGGCTGATGTCCGCCTTTCCCAGTATCGTGGGCGAAAAGACCGAGTTGGTGCAGTTGCCGGGCGAGCCGCCAGACCTGCTCAGCCCGCCTCCGGGCTGCCGGTTCCACCCTCGCTGTCCCTACGCCACAGAGGTCTGCCAGACCGATGTGCCCGAGTTCAAGGAGCACGATGACAAACATTATGCGGCCTGCTGGCACCCCGGAGGTGAAGCATGACCGAAAGCGCCAGGGTTCTCGTCGACATCCAAGAGCTATCCAAGTTATACCCTGCGGGGGCGGGGGTTTTTGCCCGGAGCGACATCTTTGTCCACGCCGTAAGCAAGTTGAACCTGCAGATCGCCTACGGGGAAAGCGTAGGCCTGGTGGGGGAATCGGGCTGCGGCAAGACGACCACCGGCAAGCTGCTCACCCGCTTGATCGATCCCACCGAGGGCTCTATCCTGCTGGACACGCCCGATGGCGCCATCGACATCGCCGGGCTGAAGGGCAAGGAGATGAAATCGTTCCGGCAGACGGTGCAGATGATCTTTCAGGACCCCTACGAGTCGATGAACCCCCGCCTGACCATCTATGACACCGTCGCCGAACCGCTGGATGTTCAGGGGATCGGCAATATGGCCGAGCGGGAGGAGATGGTAGCCCACTTTTTGGAGACCGTTGGCCTCACGCCGGCCACCAGCTTTATGTTCCGCTATCCCCACGAGCTCTCGGGCGGACAGCGCCAGCGCGTGGCCATCGCCCGCGCTCTGGTGGTGAACCCCCAATTCGTCGTCGCCGACGAGCCTACCTCCATGCTGGACGTATCGGTTCGCACAGGCGTCATGCAGTTGATGCAGGACCTGGCCACGCGCCTGGAGGTCACCTACCTCTACATCACCCACGACCTGGCCGTGGCCCGCTACATGTGCAACCGCATCGCGGTCATGTACCTGGGCAAGATCGTCGAGCTGGCCGAGACGGAAGAGCTACTGCACCATCCCCAGCACCCCTACACCAAGGCGCTGCTGTCGGCGGTGCCGGTGCCGGATCCCACCATCACCCGGACTGAGGTCGAGATCAAGGGCGGCGTGAGCAAGCCGATCAACCCGCCGCCTCAGTGCCGCTTCTATCCGCGCTGCCCCCTCGCTGACGACTATTGCCGGGACAACGAT
>JASFHU010000090.1:0-10211 GCA_050123055.1 Anaerolineae bacterium | reverse complement strand
CTGACATCGAGTTGGTGGGCATCACCACCAGCTTTGGAAATGGTCCCATCGACGAGGTTCACGGGGCAACGGAAAAGCTGCTGCGCGACCTGGGGCGCGAAGGGATCCCGCTGGTCCAGGGCGAGGGCGAGCGGGGGCAAGCGCCCACCGCAGCGGCAAGCTTCTTGGCCGAGACGGCCGCAGCCAGCCCCGGGGAGATCAGCTTGCTGGCCCTCGGCCCGGTGGGGAATCTGTACGCGGCCTCAAAACTGGACCCCGCTTTCTGGGACAACCTGAAGCAAATCGTGGTCATGGGCGGCTACCTGCATGCCCTGCCCGGCTCCTATTGGGAGAATGTCCCCGAGCTGAACCTGTCCTCGAACCCCGAAGCAGCCTCTGCCCTACTCAACGCATCTTGCCTGGTAACCTTGATGAACGCCCACGTCTGCCTGGACGCTCCCTTTGGTTTGCCCGAGTTAGAACGCCTGGAGCAGTGGCGTGGAAGCAGCATCTATCGCAGCCTTTACGACTGGCTGCTGCAGTGCGAGATAGGTCCCGGTCAGCCTGGCGACTACCTGTGGGACCTGTTACCTGCGGTCTATATCTCGCACCCTGAGTTGTTTGACGAGCATCCGGTGTGGATTCGCTCCACAGTGCCGGATATGGAAACGGGGACGTTGCTCCCTGGCCAGGAAGGAGACGGCGCGCTCATCAACATGCCGACGCGCATTCAGGACGTGGATAGGTTCTACGCCATCCTGTACGAGGCCTGGTCACAGGTTCCGGTCGAATAGGGTGAAACTTGACGAGTTTGACGAAATCAGGCATCCCATTTTGCGCAGGGAAGGAGTGTAGAGGCCATGGAGCAGGATGACCTGCTAGCCCGCATTGCCTGGCTCTACTACATAGAAGACCTGACCCAGAAAGAGATCGCGCATCGCTTCAAGATGTCGCGGGTCAAGGTGACACGCCTGCTGAAAAAGGCACGTGAGAAGGGTTTGGTCGAGATTCGCATCGCGAACGTGCGGACGTCGCACCTGCCGCTGGAGAGATCCCTGCGAACTGAGTTTGGCCTCTCGGATGCGGCGGTGATCCCCACCCCGGTGCGCGTGGCCGATCTGCGTCCTGCATTGGGCAAGGCGGCTGCGGCATACCTGAGCCGCATCCTAAAGCCTGGCATGCAGGTGGGCCTGGGTATGGGGCGTACCCTGGCCGAGATCCCAGATCACCTGGAGCCCCAAGAGAGCGGGACGTGTCACTTTATTGAGATGGTGGGCGGCATTGGACGAGGGCTCAGCTTTGACAGCTACAAGGTCAGCATGTTATTGGCAGAGCGCTGTGGGGGTGAGGTAGAACACGTCTATACGCCCGTCATCGTCGAGACGGCCGCTGCACGGCAGGCGCTTCTCAGCGACCCACAGATCCGATCCGTGCTGGACCGGGCATCCAGGAGCGACATCGCCATGGTCAGTGTGGGCACGGTGGATCTGGACAGTTTTCTCTATCACGCGGGCTATAGCGATGAATTGGGCATCGAAGGCCTGCAGCGGCTCGGCGCGGTGGGGGATGTGTTGGGGCATTTTTTCGATTCCGAAGGACAGCCGGTGCCAAATCCCATCGAGGATCGACTGATGGGCTTGAGCCTGGATCGACTGAGGGGCATTCCAGTTGTGATCTGCGCTGCGGGTGGTCTGGCCAAGGTGCCGAGCATCCTCGGGGCATTGCGTGGTGGGCACGTGAACGTACTCATCACGGACGAGGATACCGCCTGCGCGATTTTAGGAGAGATGGCAGGAGGCGCATGCAGCCCGGAGGTGGAGGGATGAGCGAAATGATGAAGGCCGTGGTCGTCCGCGCTGGTGACCGATTTGCTTACGAGACGGTGGATCGCCCGGTTGCTGGACGGGAAGAACTGATTCTGAAGATTGAGGCCGCAGGCATCTGTGCTGCCGACCGCAAGATCTATAGCAGGAACCACCCCTGGCAGTTGCCCGATCCCTACTTCCCAGGCCACGAGTACGTGGGCCGGGTGGTCGAGATGGGCGAAGGAGCTGCTGAGCGCACCAGCCTGGCATTAGGCGACCAGGCGGTAGCCGAAATCCTTGTCCCTTGCCGCCAGTGCTGGTTCTGCCACCGCGGCATGTACACCCATTGTGATAAGCCGGGGGTCTGTGTCGGCTCGTGGGCCGAGTATCTGCGTGTCCCGGCCGGGGCGATCATCCACTTCGTTCCTGATGACCTTGCTCCAGAGCAGGGAGCCATCATCGAACCTCTGGCCTGCTCGGTTCATGCCGCAAACCTGGCGCATATCCAACTGGACGACGTGGTGGTGGTGGCAGGATTGGGGGCGATCGGCATGGGGATTCTACAAGTGGCCCGCCTGAAAACACCTCAGGCACTCATTGGCTTGGACCTGGACGAAGGACTCCTGGCGATCGCTAGCCGGCTGGGGGCCGACTGTGTCTTGAACCCAGCTCGCGACGATGTGCCCGCCGAGCTCAAGGGTCTGACGGGAGGACGGGGTCCGGACATCTATATCGAAGCCTCGGGGAGTGTGGCCTCGCTGCGCACAGGCCTGGACGTGCTGCGCAAGGCAGGCCGGTTGGTGGTCTTTGGCGTTTATGGCCAGAAAGCGACGGTGGATTTTAACCTGGTGAGTGAGTTCAAAGAGCTGGAGATCGTAGGCGGTCATGTCAGCCCCAATACCTACCCACTGGCGATCAGATATCTGGCCGAGGATCTGATCGACTGGCAGGTCATGGTCACACATACATACCCGCTGGCCCAGTTCGAAGAAGCGATCAACGCGAAGAACCGGGCCGGTGTATCCTCCATCAAGACCTTGCTCATCCCATAGGCAGGTAGTTATCATGTTCGTGGCACATCACGACAGACGAAAACGCCCTGTAGAGACGCCCCGGCGGGGCGTCTCTACAGGCGCGGGCCACTTTTAGAGTGGCAATGGCTCCCGATCTGGTCCTGACCATCGACGCTGGCACCGGTAGCAGCCGGGCCTGTGTCTACGACATCGCGCAGAACCGTCCGCTGAGCGTAGCGGCGAGAGATTGCCCCATCGAGCATCCTGCGCCGGGCCTGGCCGAGTGGCAGCCCGCCGCCTGGTGGCAGGCCATCGTCGAGGCCATAAACCAGGCGGTCGCTGAGGCCCGCCGGAGCGCCACCGATTACTTGGGTATCACCGTCACCAGCTTGCGCCAGGGATTCGTCCTATTGGGGGACACAGGCGAACCCCTGGCCCCTGGCGTGCTCAACTACGACCGGCGAGGCGCGGGCACCATCCCTCTAATTGAAGAGGCGATGCCCATAGAAAGACTCTACCGCTTGACCGGTCATTGGCATGCACCCGAGCTTACCCTACCCAAGCTGCTATGGTTCAAGCATGAGCGGCCTGAGATATGGCAGCGCACAAAGCTCCTTTTGTTCGTCCACGATTGGCTTCTCTTCCGGCTGACCGGGCGGCGGGCTACGGCAGCGTCCATGATCACTGCCGGCCAGATGGGAGATTGCACGGCCCGGGATTGGGCCGTGGGGCTACTGGACAAGCTGGGCATCCCCACCGCGATCTTGCCGCCGGTGCTCGAGGGAGGAGAGCTGGTAGGGGAACTGCTGCCGGAGGTGGCCGAGGCCACTGGACTGAGACCTGGCCTGCCGGTACACGCTGGTGGCGGGGATACCCAGTTCGGCTGCCTGGGAGCGGGCGGGCTAGGGCCTGGTCAGGCGGTCATCGTCGGAGGGTCCACCACGCCGATCATGATGACCAAGGACCGACCCGTCTTTGATCCGTTGCGCTATCCCTGGGTCAGCCCTCACCTGAGATCCGGCCTGTGGGCCCTCGAAACCATCGCCGGACATACGGGCATGCTCTACAAATGGTTCCGCGACGTGTTCGGCCAGACCCAGGTGGCACAAGCGCGTGCCGAGGGCTGGGGAGACTATGAGGTGCTGAACCGTCTGGCCGCGAACGCTCCCCTGGGCGCCGGCGGGCTGTTGGTGGTCGCCACCAGCCCACGCTGGGCCCAGGATACCTGGCAGCGGAAGGCACCTTACGTGTTCCATAACTTTCGAGTGTCGCACACCATCGGCCATGCGGCCCGGGCCATCATGGAGGGTGTCTGTTTTGGGGTGCGAGGCAACCTGGACCAGCTCGAGCGGGTAGCTGGCAAACCCCTGGACAAGGTCATCTTTACCGGCGGTTCAGCCAGAGCGCCTGTCTGGGCGCAGATGATGGCCGACGTTACGGGGCGCCGGCTCGTCGTGCCACAGGTAGACGAGCCAGCAGCGGTCGCGGGCGCGCAACTGGTATTGTGGGGAAGGGGGGAGGGAGAACCCCTGCCACAGCCACCCGAAACCTGCTACGAGCCGAAAACCGCGCGCACGGCAGCCTACGAGCCGGTCTATCGCGCCTATCTGGACGTATTCGAAAAGATGCAGTGCCACTTTGCCACGTAGCGAGAGGCTGGAGAGATTCCGGTCAAGCGGCCCGTTGGTTGGCCAGCGAGGGGGAAGCCATCCTCTGGTGGGCAACTCGTGGCTGGCACACAGATACCTGTCGTGCGGTAGAACAGGGTTCTGAATGAGAAGGGCTGGGGAATGACCAAGCAAGAACGAGCACTCATCACCGCTGAATTTGACCCGGCCGCGGTTGCCCGCCTCGAAGATATGGGCTATGACGTCGTGCAGACCGGCTGGGGACAGACGCGCCAGGCGCTGACGGCTGAAGAGCTGGCCATCCTCATGGATGGCGTATCGCTGCTCATTGTAGAGGTGGAACAGGTCACTGCCGAGGTGATTGCCGCAGCACCGGATCTGGAGATTATTGCCACCTGCCGGGCCGGACCGGTCAACGTGGATGTTGCAGCCGCCACGGCACGCGGTATCCCGGTGCTAGCCACACCGGCGCGAAACGCCGATTCGGTGGCCGACTTTGCCCTGGGACTGATGCTGGCCCTTTGCCGCAACATCAGCCGGGCGGAACGTCACCTGCGTCAGAAGGGCTGGCTGGTCCAGGGCAAGGAGATTCCCTATTTCCACTTCCGCGGCCCAGAGATCGCCGGGAAAACGCTGGGCCTGATCGGCTGCGGCGCCATCGGACGCGCCCTTGCCCGGCGTGTCCAGGGTTTCGACATGCGGGTGCTGGTCAGTGACCCCTATCTCGATCCGGCCGTTCTGGCGGACCTGGGCCAATTGGCCTCGCTGGAAACAGTGCTCGCCGAGGCCGACTTTGTATCGCTCCACGTGCCGGTCACCCAAGAGACTCGGGGATTGCTAGATGCCGACCGGCTGGCCCTGCTCAAGCCGACAGCCTACCTGATCAACACGGCGCGGGCCGCGGTGATAGATGAGGATGCGCTCTTTGATGCGTTGGCGTCAAAGCGGCTGGCAGGTGCGGCCCTGGACGTCTTCTGGGATGAGCCAGAGATGGATCCCCGCTGGTTCAGCCTGGACAACGTGCTGCTGACCCCCCACCTGGGCGGCGCCGCAGACGACGTCAAGATCCACCAGTCGGCCATGATCGTGACGGATCTGTGGACCTTGCAGGACGACGGCGCACCTGCCCGCCTGGCTAACCCGGAGGTGGTGCTGGGCAGACAATAGCTGGGACCCTTTGCACCGGCTTGACGGAGGGTGACAATTGGGGTATCATGGCCCTGTTGATTTGAGGATGGGTGCGCGTTGAGTTCTGAGGGCCAACCACCGGTGCGAACGGTTGTAACAAGCAGAATAATCGCCAGGGCTGCACTTGTTGCAGCGCTCTATGCAGTGCTTACCGTAGCGGTAGCGCCGATCAGCTATGGTCCGATCCAGTTTCGGATCAGCGAAGCGCTAAAGGCCCTGGTGCTGATCCAGCCCTGGCTGATTCCAGGCATTATGGCCGGCACATTCGTGGCCAACCTGTTCAGTCCATACGTAGGTCCCTGGGAACTGATCTGGATGCCCCTGACCGATGGGCTGGGAGGACTGCTTGCCTGGTGGCTCGGCCGCCGTTGGTGGTGGGCCGGGTTGGGCGTGTATGCCCTGACCACGGCCGTGGCCGTGGGGATCATGCTCCACGTCGTGGCAGGGTTTCCGCTGTGGCTGATGATCGGGACCGTTTTCGTTGGTGAGATAGTGGTCATTCCCCTGGGCTGGCCCATCGCCAAGAGCCTGGAGAAGTGGGGCATGTTGCGATGATGATCAGTGACTTGGCCGACGTGTTGATGCCCGAGGACCTGCCGCCGGACCACCGTTCCGGTTTTGTGGCAGTGGTGGGCAAGCCCAACGTGGGCAAATCGACGCTGCTGAACGCCTGCCTGGGCCAAAAGATCGCCATCGTCTCACCCAAGCCCCAGACGACACGCAATCGTCTGCTGGGCATCTTGACCCTGGTTCGGGAACGAGGCGACCTGGCCGACGCCCAGGTCATCTTTGTGGACACCCCCGGCATCCACCAGCCACACCACAAGCTGGGCGAGTACATGGTCGAGACCGCGGTGCGCGCCATCCCCGACTCCGACGTGGTGCTCTTTCTGGTCGACATCTCCCGCCCGCCCGGGAGCGAGGATCGGCTGATCGCCAGCATCCTTCGCCAGCAGAGCCAGGTGCCGATCCTCCTGGTCTTGAACAAGGCCGACCTCCTGCCGCCCGAGCAGCGGGCCGCCCACGCCGAGCAGTACCGTGCCCTGGGCGAGTACGACGACTGGCATCTTGTTTCCGCACTCCACGGTGACCACCTGGACACGCTGATGCAGGCAACCATCGAGCGGCTGCCCCCCGGCCCCCGCTACTATCCTGAGGAGCAGCTCACCGACCAGCAGTTGCGCTTTATGGTGGCCGAATTGATCCGGGAGCAGGCACTCCGCTACCTGCGCCAGGAGATCCCCTACTCGGTGGCCGTGATCGTGGACCAATTCAAAGAACGCAGCGAGGATATGACCTACATCTCGGCCAATATCTTTGTCGAGCGCGAGACTCAGAAGGCCATCATCCTCGGCCAGGGCGGCAAAATGATCAAACGGATCGGCCGTGACGCTCGCAAGCAGATCGAAGAACTGCTCGGTACCCGCGTCTACCTGGAGCTGTGGGTCAAAGTCAGAAAGAGGTGGCGCAAGGACGAGAGGGAATTGCGGCGGATGGGATATTCTGCTGCCGATCAGCGATAGTCAAGATGTCCCCTGGGGCAGCACCAGGGACGAAAACGATCCCAACAAGTTGGGAAGTGCGGAGTCCCAGACTTGTCTGGGTGTCTGTGGTTCCAAGACATAGATCATCGCAGCTTACATAGGAGGTTCTACCCATGAAATCAAGATCCCGGCCGAGGCTATTCCGACCTTCGACTCAGGCCTTTATCGAAGAAGCGCGCCGCACGCCTGGCTATTCCCTGTTTGACTGGCTCCACGGCTACGTCTATGCCCGCTGGACATACCTCTATCTCGGCATCGGCGCGGGCACCCATCCACTAGCCCGCATCGTTGGCCCGACGGCGCGTCTGCTGGGCAGGCTGTTCCCGCCCGATCCGGACAGTGGCGGCTTTGCCGATGGCTATCACGGCAAGGTCATGCCCCTCGAGGCCGCGACCCAGCTCGTCACCGTCCAGGAAGACGTGGACCTGGGCGACCTGGAACAGACTATCCCCTACCCCGTGGCCCGCGACATTGTGCTCGAGAACCCGGACCACATCGTCGTCCTGGAATGTCCCTGCCGCGCCGTGCGCCCCAACTCCTGCCAGCCCCTGGACGTCTGCCTGGTGATTGGCGAGCCCTTTGCCAGCTTTGTCAGTCAGTATCACCCGAGTCGCTCCCGTTGGATCAGCCAAGAGGAGGCTGCGGAGATTCTGCACGCCGAACACGAGCGCGGCCATGTCCATCACGCCTTCTTCAAGGACGCCATGCTGGGTCGCTTCTACGCCATCTGCAACTGCTGTTCCTGCTGCTGCGGGGCGATGAACGCCCACCGCAATGGCACTCCCATGCTGGCCTCCTCGGGCTACGTGGCTGCCGTGGACACCGAGCTGTGTGCCGGCTGCGGCCTGTGCGCCGACCACTGCCAGTTCGAGGCCATCGCCGTGGACAACGGTTATGCCACGGTGGACGTCGCCGCCTGCATGGGCTGTGGCGTGTGCGTCGCCCAATGCCCCCAGGAGGCATTTGCCCTGGTCCGTGATCCGGCCAAGGGCGAGCCTCTGGAGATACAAAAGCTCATCGCCCGCGCTGCCGAGTTCGCATAGAGATGGGAAAGCAGGTCACGTCAGCCATCGAAAGCGCATGCTGAAACTCGACCTAGCGCTGATGTGGCCGACGAAATGGCCCAGGCCAGAATTCAAGCTGGAAGGCAATGAACTGACAATAACGATCATCTGACTTGGAGGAGAAAACCAATGCCAGCGTATGTGATAGCCATGATGGCGATTCACGATCCAGATACCTATCGAAAATACACGGACCGAACACCGCCCACGGTGAAAAAGTACGGGGGAAAGTTCCTGACACGCGGCGAGCCTGTCACCACAATCGAAGGCGAGGCATACAAGGATAGGCTGGTGATATTGGAATTTCCTAGTACAGCTCATGTTGAGGCATGGTTTGCCGATCCACATTATCAGGAGGCGATGGTGTTTAGGCATGCCTCTTCTGTGATGCGGATGCTGCTGGTGCAAGAAGGCGACGATAGCACACAAGACCCGGACCCGAATCTTTGAGGGGCAATTGAGGGACCCGCCTGGTCTTTCGAGCGGGATGGGCCTGGTCTGTTTGACAATAGGACAAGTCCCGGCTATAATGATCGCGGATGGGAGAGCATAGACAAGCCCGAAGGCGACCCCTGAGGATAGGCGCGATAGTCAATGGAACGTATCCGAATCCTGCATCTGGCCGATCTGCACATAGGCATGGAGAACTATGGCCGGCTCGATCCTGCCACTGGGCTCAACGGCAGGGTCATGGACTTTTTACGGCGGCTCAGCGAGGTCGTGGACTATGCGCTGGAGAACCAAGTGGACCTGGTCCTCTTTGCCGGCGACGCCTACAAGACCCGCGACCCCAACTCGACCTACCGCCGCGAGTTTGCCCGGCGCATTAAGCGCCTAGCCGATGCTGGCATTCCGGTCGTGCTGCTGGTGGGCAATCACGACTTGCCAGCCCAGGAAAGGAAAGCTTCCAGCGTCGAGATCTTTCGCACACTAGATGTTCCCAACGTGGTGGTTGGCAGGCAAGATCGATTGTACCAGATTACGACTCGCCGGGGAACACCGATCCAGGTGGCGACGGTGCCCTACCCCATCCGGCAGCGGCTGCTGGCCAACGAGGACCACAAGGACAAGACCATCGCAGAGCTGGACACCCTGACACAGCAGCTCGTGGCTGAGAATATCCAAGCGTTGGCACAGCAGGTCGATCCCACGATCCCCGCCGTGTTGACGGGTCACTTTAGCGTGTCGGACGCCAAGTTTGGTTCGGAGCGCTCGGTGATGCTGGGCCGCGACGTGGTGGTGTTCAAGAGCGACCTGGCAAATCCGGTCTGGGATTACGTGGCCCTGGGACACATCCACCGCCACCAAGAACTGAACGGCGGCCAACACCCACCCATCGTCTACTGCGGCAGCCTGGAGAGAATCGACTTTGGCGAGGAGAAGGAAGCTAAAGGCTTTATCATCGCCGATGTACGCCGGGGCGAAACCGAATGGGAGTTTCAGCGTGTGGCTGCCCGTCGATTTGTGACCATCCGCGCCGATGTGCGCGACGAGACCGACTCGCTGGCAGCGATCCTGGAGGCCATCAGCCAGCAGGACGTCGCCGACGCAGTAGTGCGACTGATCATCCAGGCCCTACCGGAACAGGAAGGTCTGCTCCGCGACGCCGACATCCGGCGCGCGCTGGCCGATTCCTACTATGTCGCCGGCATCAGCAAAGAGATTGAGCGGGCCTACCGCCAGCGGCTTGAAGGAGAGTCTCCCGAAGAGCTGACCCCAACCGATCTTTTGGCCCGCTATCTGGCAAGCAAGGGCACTCCTCCCGAGCGGTCTGAGGTACTGCTACGGTATGCCGAGGAGATCCTTCAGGCCAAGCCATAGCCATCGCAGGCCGCAGAACAAAGATGGACAATGGCCAGAAATTCGACAGACCATGACCGTGGATGCCCTCGGCAAGACTAGCTACTAGCCAGCCGTTGAGAACGAGTTGATGGACTACAAGAAAGCTGAGCGCCGTTTCCAAGAACTGGAAAGCCTGCGCGATCGCGAT
>JASFHU010000089.1:0-10339 GCA_050123055.1 Anaerolineae bacterium | reverse complement strand
TTATTGAAAAGATGCGAGCAATCATTAGAGAGGGGCTAGAACGATGGAAACTGACTTGCTGGATGCAATCAGGCACCGGATCAACGCAGGAGACCGGGAGGGGGCCAGGCTTGAACTTCTGGCACTCCTGAAAGCGGATCCAGACAACACCGATGCGTGGGCGTTGCTGGCCATTCTGTTGGAGGATCCGGCCGAGCAGATCGAATGCTACCGTCAAATCCTGCGCGTAAACCCCGACGACCGGCAGGCTGCTACCTGGCTCGAGGCGCTGAGCCAGTACCTTCCCGAGGCACCCGAGAAGAAAGAACCCCCCATGCCGGAGCAATGGACCCTGCAATGTGCCCAGTGCGGGGGCGTCACGGAAGTCCGTTTTGCTGGCGAACTGCGTGACAAGCGCGCCTTTTGTCCCCATTGCGGCTCGCAGATCGATCTGCCAGATACCTTTCAGCGCGCGGAGCGGCAGCGCGCGCAGGAACATCCCCCCGAGGGAGGTACCCGGATGGTTGACTCGGTGCGCATCGAAGCTCGGAGTGACCATCTGCCCGGCGAGGGGCCTGCTGCGGAGGTAAGCGGAATCGACCAGATCCTGCACGATCTGGATGTACCTGATGTCGATGATGAGGCGCTCCAGCCGCTTGGAGAGCAGAGCACGGTCAGTGGACCGAGTGAGCAGCTCTTTCATACCCCTGGAACCAGCGGCGAGGACCGGGGTCTGGTGGATAGGATGCTGCGCCGGGTGAGGGGAGAAGCTGCGAGCGACACGGACGATGCAGCCGCCCTCGAGCAGATTGAAGGCCTGCCGGTGCCTGGACAACTCAGCCCGGAGGATATCCTCCGGCTGGCTGGAGGACCTCTCCCGCCGGAAGAGCGCCGGAAGTGCCTCAAATGCGGCGCTGTGGTATCGCGCAGCGAATCCAGGTGTTCCTGGTGCAGTGCGCTGCTCCCAGGTGCCGAGGATAGGTAGGTTCGTGTTGCCGGCCAGGGCAAAGCTAGCTTTGGCGACCGATTTGACGTAGGTGGCCCCTTTTGGTACACTAGCGCTATTCTGAGCGCGAGGGTAGCTGCCTTGAGAATGAGAACCATGGTTGGGGTCCTGGCCTTGTTGCTGCTCAGCCTGGGGTTGGGCGGCTGCCACTTGCGGCCCCTGCTCTACGATGTGTCTGTCGCCCCAGATCTGATCTCCCCGAACGCTGATGGGGCTGACGATGCGACGAACATCGAGTACAAACTTTCCCGCAATGCCCAGATCTCGATCTACTTCGATAATGCCGACGGCGAGCGGTTCTACTTTCGTCGGGAACGGCCCCGATCCGCCGGTGCCTATCGTGTGCAGTGGGGAGGAACGGTCAATCAGCCCTACTGGCTGGAGAGTGAGTTTGGCCAGCAGGTTGTCGAGTCCTGGGTACTGCCCGACGGTGGCTATACCTGGGTAGTTGAGGCCACGGGTGAGGATGGACAGACAGCGCGCGTTGAGGGCCAGATTTTGCTCCGCGACGGCGAGGCAGTGGTGCCTGAATTGCGCAAGTTCAATGTTACCATACCCGAGTTCACCCCGAACCAGGACGGCCTGGCGGATCGCACGGCAGTTACCTACTTTTTGAACAAAGACGTGGACAACGTCCAGGTCTATCTCTACTCTCCAGACAGGCCCGATGTCCAATTCCCCCTGGAAGAGCAGGAGCGTGCGGTCAGGCCGGGCGAGGCGGGCTATCATTACTATGACTATGATGGAGGTGTGGATCGCGGCGCCGACCCCCCAGCCGATGGCACCTACGTCGTCGTGGGCGAGGCACGGGATTTGGCGGGCCATCACGTGGTTGTCAGTAGCACGCTGACTATCGTAAGCGGCGGCAAGCCTCGCGCCGAGGTAGTCAACGGTGAGATCCAGTGGGGCGACGCGGTGCGCAGCCTGCAAGGTACCGAGATGTATATGCCGTTGGGCTCAACCCTGGTCTTTACCACCTTTGTCGAGAATTATGGTCGGGTGCCTATCCGCACTTCCGGACCACCATCGGGCACCCACTATCGAAGCGACCAGAACTATAACACGCTGGCCGTCGAGAAGGACCAGGAGAGTTGGCACCAGCAGGCGGGAGTGTGGCGCTTTGGCGTCAACTTTGACATCTCTCAAACCGATTTCCCCTACCGGTGGGCCGTGGGGGGGGGCGAGGAACTACGTTGTGAGATGATTGAGGGGCAGGAGCAGTGTTTCCTCGATCCCGGCAAGCGCGGTACAGTCACCGGTAGCATCGAGATGGTGGGGCCCTTTCCACGTGATGCGATCTATGCCTGGGGCGGGTTGATCCACGAGTACGTGGGCATCAATGTGGAAAACAACTACGTAGACCAGGTTCTCATCCACATTGACGAGCCCTAGCAAACGGGAGAGGACGAAGGACGAGGGACGGAGTGAGTGGCTACGTTCCTCGTTTCTCATTCTTGACAGATGGATCTAGCGGTTATCACGGTTAGCTACAACACTCGGAACCTACTCGCAGATTGCCTGGAGTCGGTCTTTGCCAGTCTGACCGGATCTGGCCTGGCAGGCGAGGTGTGGGTGGTGGACAATGCCTCGGCCGATGGCAGCGCCGCCATGGTGAGCCAGCGCTTCCCGCAGGTACGGCTGATTGCGCACGACGAGAACCTCGGCTTTGCTGGGGGAAACAATCTCGCACTGCGAAGTATGGAAACTGACCGCTCTGGCCAACAGGGACAGGAGACTGGCCCCCGGCATGTGCTTTTCCTGAATCCCGATACCCGAGTGATAGGTGACGCTCTAGAGACGATGGTTGGCTTTCTGGATGAGACCCCCAAGGTGGGTGCTGTTGGGGCTCGGCTGGTCGACGGTGACGGGAGCTTTCAGCATTCAGCGTTTGCTTTTCCTGGCTTGACCCAGATATTCTTTGACTTTTTTCCCTTGCACCATCGGCTGCTCGACTCCAGGCTCAATGGCCGGTACTCACGGCGCTTCTACAATGCAGGCGATCCCTTTCCCGTGGACCACCCACTGGGTGCGGCTTTGATGGTCCGTTCTGCGACTCTGACCCAGGTGGGTGGCTTTGACGAGCGTTACTTTATGTACTGCGAGGAGATAGACCTCTGTCGCCGCATCAAGACAGAGGGCTGGGAGATCTATTGCCTGCCCCAGGCCGAAATCGTGCACCTTGTAGGCCAGAGCACCCGCCAGTTTCGCGATCAGATGTACGTGGCCCTTTGGCGGAGCAGGTTCCTGATGTTTGAGGAGCACGAGAACGTACTGTTTCGTTGGGCTGCGCGGCGGCTGGTGCACCTTGGCCTGTGGGCCGAGACACGACGCGCCCGGGCATCCGCCGGTCGTGGCGAGATCGATCCTTCGAAACTGGAGGCGCGGCTGGCGGCCTACCAAGAGGTGGCGGCGCTATGAGCGTAGAGCTGGCAGCGGTGGTTCTGACCAAGAACGAAGAGCGTCACATCGGCGAATGCTTGGACAGCCTGGACTGGGCCGACGAACAGGTAGTGTTTGACGACTTTAGCACCGACCGAACCCCAGAGCTTGCCCGGGCAAGAGGAGCCCGGGTGCTGAGTCATGCTCTGGAGAACTTTGCCGCCCAGCGGGATGCGGCCCTGGCCGCCGTGGAAGCCACTTGGATACTGTTCGTGGATGCTGACGAGCGGGTCACACCGGCTCTGGCCGAAGAGATACGCCGGGTGATCCGCTACGAGGGCGAGCAGTCCAGGGCAGGGTGGTGGATACCTCGACATAACTATATGATCGGGCACCGGATGCGCGGCGGCGGGTGGTATCCCGATCACCAACTGCGACTGCTACGCCGTGTGTGCGCTCGTTACGATCCGGCGCACCCGGTCCACGAGACTGTCATTCTGGACGGTAAAGCGGGCTATTTGGAGAAGCCCTTCATTCACTATAACTATGACACAGTCGCCCAATTCCGGCGCAAGATGGGACGTTATACCCACTTTGAGGCGCAGATCCTGAACGAACAAGGCACCCGAGTTCGTCCCTGGACCTATGCTACCATGCCTCTGCGGGAGTTCTGGCGGCGCTTTGTATCGCTGGGGGGCTACCGCGATCACGTCTATGGCTTGCTGTTCTGCGGCCTGATGGGTTGGTATACCTTTCTGACCTATCAGCGCTTGCGAAGCATACAAAAGACCTAGCCCTGAGGGCTGCGTCACGCCGGCTGGGCACTTGAAATCGGCCACGGTCGGAATTGTGGCGGGATCCTCACCTCAGGCCAATTCAAGGATGCGCGGGAATCCTCCATCGATGTACCCTGCCAGGATGTCGGCACAGGCACGGTACTCCCCAATCGAGCCACCATAGGGGTCGCGAATGTCCTTGCGCTTGCCTGCCATCTTGCTCAGGCGATGTACCTTCCACCCATACTGGGGCCATGTGTTTTGAATCACTTGGGCGTGCTCTCGAGCCATGACCAGGATCAGGTCCGCTTCGGCCACATCGTTGGCGGTGATGGTGTGGGCAATATGATCTGCGATGTCAATACCCCGCTCGGCCATGACAGCGATGGCGTTGGCGCTGGCTGGGTTGTCATCCACTGCCCACACGCCCGCGGACAGGACCCGGTAGTCCGTGTCGAGTCCCTCCTCCGATAATCGTTGGCGCAGCAGGCCCTCGGCCATTGGAGATCGGCATAGGTTGCCGGTGCAGACCATCAGTATCATGCTCATCGAAATGTCTCCTTTGTGCTGCAGTCTGGACGAAAAAGCGGCCGGGATGCCACCATCCCGGCCCCTGTGTGTGGTGTTGCTAGGCCAGTTCCGGCTGGAGCAGTCCGTAGTTACCCTCTTTGCGGCGGTAGAGCACGTTGAGTTGCCCTTCGTCGGCGTTGTAAAAGACGAAAAAGTCGTGGCCGAGCAGTTCCATCTGCTCGACGGCCTCATCGGCATGCATGGGCGTCATGGCGAAGCGCTTGACCCGCACAATATTGCTGATCTCCTCTTCTGCTAACTCTTCCTCAAACTCCAGGGGGAGCGGCTCTGGTGCAGGAGCGCTTCCCCGCCAGCGGTTCTTGCGTTTGCCCTTGTAACGAGCAATCTGCCGGTACATCTTGTCCAATACAGTATCGATTGAGGTAAACATATCGTCGGAACGTTCCTCAGCGCGCAGGATCGTGCCATTGGAGCGTACGGTGACCTGGCAAACCTGCCGGTCTTGGGCTGCTCTCGCACCTTCCGTGGACAGTTCGACCCATGCTTCGCTAATAGTGGGCAAGTAGCGGTCGAGTTTGCCGATTTTCTGTTCCACATACTGCTCCAGTCGCTCTGTTATCTCTACGTTTTTGCCTTTGATAGTCAATTCCATTTCCATTCTCCTTGTCTAAGATTGATCCTGAACCTTGACCGTGTTCTCTGCGCCCGCCAAGCCCAAGGTTCACGACAAAGCTGCGGAATTGGCCCTGGCCAATTCCCTAGAGTGGGCCGGGCCTGGCGCGGGCCAGGGTATAGGCCCAGACAGAAAGGGTGCCTGCCTCTAGCAGGCTCGCGCAGGCAGACTCGAGTGTCGATCCGGTCGTACATACATCGTCGAGCAGCATCACGCGCTTTCCGGACAGGCTATTGCCTGTGCAACGAAAGGCGTCCTGCACATTGGCCCGTCGCTCCTGCACCCCCAGGTCCACCTGCGGGGCCGTGGCCTTCGTGCGGACCAGGACATCCTGGATGACGGGCAGTTTCAGGTGTGCACCCACCTCGATTGCCAACAGGGACGCCTGGTTGTAGCCGCGCTGCCGCTGGCGGGTGGGGTGCAACGGGACAGGTACGATGGCGTCAAAGCTCAGGTCACTGGGGGTCAGTGAAGCCCAGCCTTGGCTCATCAATTTGCCAAGCGGGATGGCCAGGCTCCGCAGATCCTGATACTTGAACTGGTGAATGGCCTGGCGCAAGGGACCATCGTGAAAGGCATAAGCCCGGAGTCCGTCTAGCTGGCGTGGGATAATTTGACAGCGCTCGCAGACCGATGCGCGGCTACCAAAGGTCTGGGAATCTTCTGAGGGTAGGCCGCAGGTCGGGCACACTGGCGGGCAGATAGTTTCGATTTCGTTCAGGCAGTCGGCGCACAACCAAACACCCAGACTTTGGCAGGCCACGCAGTGTGGTGGAAAGAGCAGATCGATGAGGGCGTTTGGGACATTTGCAAGCCACGCCAGACCGGGTGGGACGTAATGCGAGAACTCTGTTTTTATGGTCACAGTGCCCAGGCTCTTTCGAGCGAATGGTACATTCGGGTACGCTTAAAAGACCTGGAAAACCGGCGAATCCTTGAGAACGAGGGCCGCCGGTCCCAGGATAACGATCAGGATGGTAGGAAAGATCAAAAAGGTCATCGGAAACAGCATCTTGACAGGAGCCTGCTGTGCTTTCTCCTCGGCTCGTTGGCGGCGCTTGATGCGCATCTGCTCTGACTGGATGCGCAGGACCTTGGCGATGCTGATGCCCAGTTGGTCAGCCTGGATGAGGGCTGCTACAAAGCTGGTGATATCTGGCACCTCCATTCGGTCCGACATGTCCCGGAGGGCTTCCCTGCGGGATTTGCCAACGGCCATCTCGGTGAGTACGCGTTGAAAGGCCCTGCCGAGTTCGTTGTTCCACTTTTCCGCCACCCGCTGCATCGCGCCGTCGAACGGCAATCCAGCCTCGACGCTAATGGTGAGCAGATCGAGGGCATCGGGCAGTGTCCTGATGATCTCGTCCTGGCGGCGTCGGATGCGGTCACCGAGCCATACGACGGGCAAAAAGAAGCCTATCACACCCAGCCCGACGGTGAAGAGGAACTGCTGGCCCAGTCCCACGTTAGTCAACATGGTTACTGCGAAGGCAAGGGCTGCCATCAAGAGTGCGGCCAGACCTCGTATGCCAAAGAACTCGGTTGCACTCCAGTTATTGGGATTGCCGGCCAGTTCAAGATTGTGGCGCGTTCTCTCCAAGGATCGCTGAGGTGTGAAACGTGACACGAAATGGGCGCTTGCCCGGATCATGGGGACGAGGACGCGGTCGCTGAAAGGTCGCGAGAGCTCGATCTCCTCCAGCGTCATCTGCCGCCCGCCATACTCTAGCAGCCGCGTGTCCACGTCATCTGCGGCGCGTGGGGACGCGATGCCCATGACGATGAGCATAACGGCCAAAAAGATCAACCCTGCGATCACATAGGTAGTAATCATGCCAATTCTCCAAACGTGCGGCTCGTTCTGCGAACCTGGCCCAGGCGCGGATCAGGCCAGATGCGGTGTAGTTCTAGACCTCGATATCCACAATCCGGCGAATGATCAAAAAGCCAACCACGATCATGATCGTTGAAACGCCGATCATGATCCAGCCGCAGGGGTCACGAAACATGCGGCCGATATACTCTTTGTTGAGCAGGTAGAGGACGAGCATCAGGAGCACCGGCAAAGCAGTCAGGATGTAGCCTGAGATCATCTGCTGGGCTGTGAGGACGCGGATCTCGCCCTTAATGCGTACCCGTTCGCGGATGGTATGGCCGATGGTATCCAAGATTTCGGCCAGGTTGCCGCCTACTCGGCCCTGGATGTTGATGGCGGTGATCATCAGGTCGAGGTCGTCGCTCGGAACACGCCGCAACATGTTGTTGAGGGCTTCCTCGTAGTGCAAACCCAAACCGATCTCCTGCGTGACGCGATGGAATTCTGCTGAGATAGGCTCCGGGAGTTGGTTGGCCACGGTTTCCATGGACTGAACGATGCTAAAGCCAGAACGGAGCGAGTTTGCCAGCAGGGTGATGGTGTCCCCAAGCTGGTCGTTAAAGGCATTCAGGCGTCGTCTCTTGCGCACGTTCACATAGATGCGCGGCACAAAGAACCCCACAACGCCAGCAGCCAGGCCCATCACAAGCGAGTCAAAGAGCAGATAGCCCAGCAAGAAAAAGAGAACCACAGATAGCGCGGTGAGTAGCAGAAACTCGGTGACCTTTAGTCTGAGGTCAGCTCGGGCCAGGTCGACCTGGATGCTGGCGGCAAAGCCCCGACCGGTGACCATGTCCTCCAGCCCGTCCATTGCCGAACGCTGCTCGAAGACTGCCTCCCCCTCAGGCCCGACGACCCGGCCGTAGCGATCAAGGCGCTCGTCAAGCAATTCTTCACCAGCCTGCCCGGCGCGGGCCAGGCCCAAAAAGAGGAGCAGGACGGCTATCCCCGCTAGCGCAGGCAGCACGTATGGGTTCATAAGGATTTCTTGCAAGGATTCCATCTAGTAGCTCTCCTGGCCTGGAATCTAGAATCGTCGTCCCATGCCAAAGATGGTAGGTGGCAGGTGGATGTTGGCGCCCTCGATGATCTCCATGAACTTGGGGCGGATACCGGTCGGCCTGAGGCGTCCTATCACCTTGCCCCCTTCGATGCCTTGCTGTTCGAACAGGAATACATCCTGCATTACGATGACGTCGCCCTCCATGCCCTGTACCTCGGTGATCTTGGTAATCTTGCGCGTCCCGTCGCGCATACGCTCCTGGTGGACGATCAGGTTCAAGGCAGAGGCAACCTGCTCACGGATCGCCCGGAGTGGGAGATCCATTCCTGCCATGAGGACCATGGTTTCCAGGCGGGCCAGGGTATCACGCGGACTGTTGGAGTGGGCAGTAGTCATGCTGCCATCGTGACCGGTGTTCATGGCCTGGAGCATGTCCAGCGCCTCGGCGCCACGGCACTCGCCGACGATGATCCGGTCGGGCCGCATTCGCAAGCTGTTGATGACGAGCTGGCGCATGGTGATCTCGCCCTTGCCCTCGACGTTCGGAGGGCGAGTCTCCAGCGTGAGCACGTGTTCCTGCTGGAGCTGGAGCTCTGCCGCGCCCTCCAGGGTGACGATTCGCTCATCGTTAGGCACAAAGGCCGAGAGCACGTTGAGCGTGGTGGTTTTTCCTGAGCCAGTGCCGCCCGAGATCACCATATTGAGCTTGGCCTCGACGCAGGCTTTGAGAAATTCCAGGGCATCCTGGCTGATGGTGCCGAGCTCCACCAACGTCTGGGCAGTGATCGGAATTCGGGCAAACTTTCGAATGGTCAAGATGGGACCGATGAGGGACAATGGTGGGATGACGGCGTTGATACGCGAGCCATCGGGAAGGCGGGCGTCCACATAGGGCTGGCTCTCATCAATCCGCCGCCCCAGGGGCGACACAATGCGGTCGATGATGCGCAGGACATGGTCGTCGTCCTCGAACCTGATGTCGGTGTGTTCAAGCCGTCCGGCTCGCTCAAGGTAGACATTGCTGGGACCATTGACCATGACTTCTGTGATGGTGTCGTCATCCAGCAATGGCTCGATGGGGCCATAGCCCAGGATTTCGGCGATAATCTGCTCCAGCAGTTCCTGGCGGTCGGCCCGGGTCAGAAACATACTTTCCTGAGTCAGAATGGCATCGAACATCTCTTCGATGTTCCGCCGCACCTCGTCGGTCTGGTTGACATCCATCTTGGGGTCGAGTTCGGCCAGGAGTCTGTCGTGAATGCGGTTCTTCAGATCGCGAAAGGTATCCCGGGCTGGCGCCGCCGCAACGCGACGCATGCGCAAGTCTTCGAGCCTGGTTGAACGCTCAGCCTGGGGGGGCTGCTCCTGTTGAACAGGCGTCTGCTGATTCTTTTCAATCCGTTGCAACAAAGACATCTCTTCCTCCACTCAATCCACTTTTTAGTCGTAACAGTTTGCTACCTCCAACTCTGCCGCTCATTTCCTCAGCCGTCCAAAAAGACCGCCTCTTCTTTGGAGTTCGGCTTGCTCGGGTTCGCCCTCCACTTCAGCTTCCTCCGGCTGGGGTTTCAGGATTTCGACCTGGTCTTCGGCAAGCCGTAGGAAACTCTGGGAGAGCGGATGGTTGGGTTGGATCATGACCAGGGGCGAGCCCTGGTTGATGGCCTGACGCACCTGTTTGGGATCAAAGGCCAACTCAGCCAGTACCTTGTGCTGCATGCTGCCCTCGATCTTTTCGGCCCTGAGCCCGTCTCGCGGAATGATCTTGTTCAGGATCAGGTCGATTTGCTCGACAGGAAACTCCAATGCCTCAGCAATATCAAAAAAGAGCTTGGTGCTTTTGATGGATGGGATCTCTGGGGTCGTGACGAGCAGGATGCGATCTGCCAGATCAATGGCTCCCAAGACCGTATCATCCAGCCGGCTCCAGGTATCCAGCAAGACGTAATCAAAGTCTTTTTTCAGTTGGGACAGTACCTTCTTGAAGGTTTCTGTGCTGATCCGCTCGAACGCTATAGGGGTAGGTGGTGCTGCCAGGACCTTGATGCCTGAAGGGTGGGCAGCTGTCATGACGTTCATCAGATCCGAGTCGAGTTCGTCGATACGGTTTGCCACG
>JASFHU010000088.1:0-10395 GCA_050123055.1 Anaerolineae bacterium | reverse complement strand
GCATGGGCGCGCACATTGAGGGCATCGGATCCAATGTCTTGCACGTACAGGGACAGGCTTGTCTGGAGGGCGGCGAATGGACCATCGGCCCGGACTTTATGGAGGTGGGCAGCTTTGTCGGCCTGGCAGCCGTCACCGGCGGGGAGATCTTGATCAAAAACGCCGCCCCAGAACATCTGGGCATGATCGGCATGGTATTCGAGCGGCTGGGGGTGCATTTCCAGAGCCGTGGGGAGGATGTCTTTGTCCCTGCCGGCCAGCGGCTGGAGATTGTGGACGATCTGGGGGGCGCCGTACCAAAGATCGACGACGCGCCCTGGCCTGGATTTCCCACCGATCTGCTCAGCATCGCCCTGGTGGTTGCCTCGCAGGCCCGTGGCACTGTACTCGTCCACGAAAAGATGTTCGACAGCCGGCTCTATTTCGTAGACCGGTTGATCGCCATGGGCGCTCGCATCATCCTCTGCGATCCCCATCGGGCCGTGGTCGTGGGGCCATCTCCCCTGCACGGCGAGACGCTCCACAGCCCCGACATCCGCGCCGGCATGGCCCTGCTCATCGCCTCGCTCTGTGCTTCGGGGGAGAGCGTTATCCACAACATCCACCAGATCGACCGGGGCTACGAACGGATCGAAACGAAACTACAGGCCCTGGGCGCGCAGATCGAACGAGTCTAAAATAACACAACTGGCAGGCTGCAACGAATCCAGGCCCCATGCGTAGAGGGATATGATCGTGGGAGCTCACAGGGGTATGATGCGCAAAAGCTGCTACCACCCCGGGACTGATAGTAAAGAGCTCCAAAGGAGACCCCGAGTTGCTCGTGCAAGGAGGACAACGATGATCGAACGTATCGTACGCGCCATCCGGCTGGACTGGACCGTGTTCCGCGAGATTGCCCAAGATCCGAAGGCCATGAAGGAAGCCGCCATCATTGTGGCCATCGTCACCTTTCTGTCAGCGGTGGGGATCGGACTGGCCAAGCAGAGCTTTGGCAGTTTCATCGTCGACTGGCTCGTCGCCATCCTCGTCGGCTGGATCGGGTGGGCTGTGATCACCTATCTGGTCGGCACATCGATCTTTAAGGGTGGCACCAACATCCCGGAAATGATGCGGGTGCTGGGATACGCCAATGCCCCGTACCTGCTGGGGCTCCTGAGCTTTATACCCTGTGTGGGCTGGCTCTTTCCCATCGCAGGCGGGATCCTGGCCCTGGTGGCCGGCGTCCTTGCTGTACGTGAGGCGATGGATCTCGACACGGGCAATGCCATCATCACCGTCGTGATCAGTTGGGTCATTTCTATTGCCATCAGAGGAGCCTTCTGGGTCTTTGTCGGATAAGAGCCCGGTGACTCTGCAACAAAAAGCCCAACAATATAGGCAGGAGACTTGTGAAGTCTCCTGCCTATATTAGACGGTATCTCATGCTTCCAAAGGCTACAACTGAAGGCTATCCCCGGGCTTGAGTATCACGCACTTGGCTGTGGTCTCGGCCTCCACTCGGCTGGCAAAGGCAGTGGGGTCCTGTTGGATCACGTCGAAGGTATCGTAGTGGATGGGGATGACGATCTTGGGCTCCAGCAGCTCCACAGCCCGGAGGGCATCGTCCGGCCCCATGGTAAAGTTGTCGCCGATGGGCAGGATCGCCACCTCCAATCCTCCTTCACCGATGAGCTTCATGTCGTAAAAGAGTCCCGTGTCGCATGCGTGGTAGATCTTTTTGCCCTCCAAAGTAAGCAGGAACCCGGCCGGATTGCCCCCATAGCTGCCATCGGGCAGCGCCGAGCCGTGATGAGCAATGGTCAGTTTGACCCGCCCAAAGGGAAAGTCATACCCGCCGCCGATGTGCAGCGGATGGGTATTTTCGACCCCCTGCCCCTGCAACCAACCCTGGATCTCAAAGTTGGAGATCGTCATCGCCCCCGTCCGCTCGGCGATCTGGACGGTATCGCCGACGTGATCGCCGTGCCCATGTGAGACGAGAATATAGTCGGCCTCCACCTCATCGGGACCGACATCGGCCAGGGGATTGCCCTCCAGGAAAGGATCGATCAGCAGTTGAGTATCTCCAACGGCGACGCTAAAGCAAGCATGACTGTGATATGTAAGCGCTACAACAGACATGGCACCACCTCCCAGCTAGAATCTTGTTGTTACGATTATACCATAGGACAGTTGGGCTTGACAAGACATTGTCTTTGAGATAGGATCACCACCATGGAAAGGATATTGCCTGCCCTCTCGCGGGGCATGTTGATAATCGGAGTGCTACTGATCGTGGCTGGACTGGGTTGGTCCCTCTGGGTCCGGGCGAACCAGCCACCCGAGCCGGAAATCACCGAGGCCGGCGCAGTCGTGATGGCGGTCACGGCCCGAGTACTGCCTGCCACCGTGACGCTGACACCCACTGCGGAGCCCACTGCCACCGCAGAACCTACCGCGACCCAGCCACCAAGCACTGAAGGCCCAACACCAGACCTTCTCCCAAACTGGACCATGACGCCCACCCCGGAAGAAGCGACGCCGACCAAGCCGCCGGCAACACCGCTCCCGCCCACACCTACCCCCACCCCAACCCCCACCAGCCCACCGCCAGCGGAAAAGCCACCGACACGCATTGTCGCCCCCTCTATTGAGATGGACGTCCAGATAGTTCCGATGGGTTGGGAACTGATCGACAAAGACGGCACGATGGTTTCAGAGTGGATAGTCCCCTCCAAGGCCGCCGGCTGGCACATGAACTCGGCCCCTCCGGGAAACGATGAAAATGTCGTGCTTTCGGGTCACCACAACATTGAAGGTAAGGTCTTTCGCTACGTGGTGGACCTGGAACCGGGCGACGAGCTTTCGTTATACGTGGGCGATACCCCCTACCAGTATTACGTCGCCGAGAAATATATCCTCAAAGAGACCGGCGTGGGCCTGGCGGTGCGAAAAAAGAACGCCCGCTGGATCATGCCCAGCGGTGACGAACGGCTGACATTGGTCACCTGTTGGCCGTATGAATGGCCGGGGAATTCGCACCGGGTCGTCGTCGTTGGCCGGCCGGCCAGCTATTTCCAAGCGATCGCCGACGAGGCAAAGAGCAGCGGGGCCGAGTAGCCGATCATAGATCATCCTCTTTGACCCACGATTCCAGCAGCGTTAGGATCAGCCATAGCACCCCAAGGACGCCGGCAGCCGCCAGCAAGCAGCTCACGGCCGTGACAGCCGACGAGAGCCCATAGAGGGCCCACACCAAGCCCCCTCCGACGATGATCACAATGGCCAGACCTCCAAAAAGGAGGCGCACCTGTGTTTGCTGCCAATGGCGACGAGGATCGAAGCCATGCCTCTGTTTCTTCATCTCTAATTATCCCTGACGAGACTGCTTGTTCCTGTTCCCCGTCTTTCGGAAGGAGAATAATACCCATGCACCTGTGGATAACTTGGGAAAAACTGTGGAAAACTCCACCTGTATGTGGACAACTAGGTCGGAAAAGGGCTCACCTCCTGCCATTTCCCCCGTGAGTTCCTCGCATGCCTGAATCAAGCGGTACATTGTCCCAAAGTATGCCACGGCTATCCACAGCCAGGCTAAGGGCCAAAACCCAGTGGTTGTGCTTCAGCTCGGCTGATCCACGAGACATGGAGTAAGTCGATAGCCCCAGCCCTCGCTTTCCACAAATCCACAGAGCCTACTACTACGACTAAATGATCTATTATAAAGGGATAAGGGACTGGATATAATCAAAAGACAAACACTTCAGGAATACTTGTGGATGAAACCTCATGGTTTTGAAATCCAGGTCCGGGTTTCATTGAGGCTCATTTTCCGCAAGTACGCCGACTCGAGATCGATGCCTGCATAGTTGGCCATTTTGAGCAGGTAAGCCATGCAATCAGCCAGTTCCTCCTCAAGTTCTTCTTTCCGGGCGTGAAGGGCTCCCTGACGGGCTTCTTCACTTGTGGCGCCCCGTACCCTCATTTGGGCTTCCTCTCGCCACAGCGTTGCCAACTCGCTGCCCAATTCGCCTACCTCTTCCGACAGGCAGAGATAGTTAAAGTAAAGGTCGGTGATGAATCCCTTGGCCCTGTCCAACTCGACGTGGAACTGTTGGTAGGCCGGAAGCGAATTGCGCTGTTCTGGGAGCAGGCCGTCACCGGAAGGGCCCATGAATTGTGGCAGCTTTTGTTGGACGATCCCTTCTTGCAATACACTCTTGATCTGGCCGACAATCGCGCCATAGTCTTCCGGGTTTGTCACGAAATTGAGCGGGTTGGTATCGATGGTCAGCATGGGAATGCCATGATCGTCGGCGAAAAACCGCTCGTATGCCTGGCGCAAGGAGTCTATATATGCTCGATCCATATCCCGTTCGTAGGGGCGGTCTCGCTGGGTGATCCTGGCCATGAGTACGTCCGTATCGGCCTGCAAGTAGACGATCAAAGCGGGCTCGGTAATCTGTTCGGCCAATGCAGCGTGCAGTTGTTGGTAAACTTCCCATTCATCTCCCGCCAGGTTCAATTGGGCAAAGAGCCAGTCTTTGGCAAACATATAGTCAGAGATGAGGGCACCTTGTTCGAGCCGCTGCGGGACACGCTGCTGTTGCCGGTAGCGGCTGAGTAGAAAGAACATCTGCGTCTGAAAGGCATATTGGGCGCGTGATGCGTAGAACTTGGACAGGAAGGGATTCTCCTCAAATACCTCCAGGAGGAGCTCTGTATTGAACTGCTCGCCGAGCATGCGAGCCAGTGTCGTTTTGCCGACGCCAATGGCGCCTTCGACAATGATGTACCAGGAGCGGGGCATGGTTTGCTGAGACAAGACAAACTCCCTACGATTCTTGGCTATCCTGCCCGCGGACCACATCGTCCGGGAGCCGGATGAGCTGGGGCTGGTCTGCCCGCATTATACTGAAAAAGGAGAGGGGAGGCAAATGGTATGTGCCTGGGCGTGGCGTCCACAAGCTGCACCTATTCCGAAAACGATGCCCAATTTGGACTGGCTGAGTCCGAGTTGTGATCGTGCTTACTGTTCTTTGCCGCAACTATAGTATAATCAACATACTCCTTTCTCCTCCTTGTGAGGGGAAGAGCAGGGACCTCCTTATAGGGGCCCTGCTCTTCTTTTTTTGCTGAGATTGCCCAGCAGGTCAGGAAACCAGGTTGACCAACCTTCCCGGAACCACAACCACTCTCTCCGGTTGTTGCCCCTTCAACTGCCGCTGTACTGGCTCACTTTCCAAAGCTCGCGTGCAGGCCTCCTCATCGCTGATGTCTGCCGGGACGACGATCCGAGCCCGTACCTTGCCATTGACCTGGATAATCAGGGAGATCGTTTCGTCCGCGGTCAGGTCCGGGTCGTACACTGGCCATGCTTGTTGGTGTATCGAATACGCCTTCCCCTGCTGTGCCCACAGCTCTTCGGCAATGTGTGGGGCAAAGGGAGCTAGTAGCAGGAGCATCTGGCTGGCAGCCTCTCGGAAGGCTGGTGTAGCGCCGAATTTCTGACGATGGGCCCACAGTGCATTGGTAAATTCCATCAAGGCTGCCACGGCTGTGTTGAATTTGAAGGCCTCGATGTCCCCCGTCACTCGCTGAATCATTTTGTGGCTTGCCCGCAGGAGTGCATCTTTTTCCATCTGTCCATCAGCCCTGAGTTCAGTTTGTCTGTCCCACTGGCATAGTCTCCAGACCCGTTGTAGGAATCTCTCTGCCCCGGCGATCCCTTCTTCGTCCCAGTTTACATTGCGGTCAAATGGGGCCATGAAAAGCAGGTGGATGCGCAAGATGTCGGCCCCGTAGCGCTCGACAACCTCGTCCGGGGTGACGACGTTGCCGCGGCTCTTGGACATTCGCTTGCCATCGGCGGCATGCAGGATCCCCTGGCTACGCAGCCTCGGAAAGGGCTCGCGAAAGTCGACCAGGCCGGCATCGGCCAGGACCTTGGTCCAGAAGCGGGCATAGAGCAGATGCATCACGGCGTGCTCGGCGCCTCCCACGTACAGATCCACCGGCAACCAGCGGCGCACTGCCGCTGGGTTGAACGGCCCTCTGTCGTAATCACGGTCCGAGAACCGGATATAGTACCAACTGGAGCAGGCAAATCCGCCCATCGTATCTGTTTCCCGTTGGGCCGGACTGCCGCACACAGGGCAGGCGGTACAGACAAATTCGCTCAGATTGGCCAGTGGCGATTGCCCATCGCCCCGTGGCAAATAGTCCGGCATGTAGGGCAGCAGCACGGGCAAGTCAGACTCGGGTACCGGAACTGTGCCACACTGCGTACAGTGGATCATGGGGATGGGCGCGCCCCAGTAGCGCTGGCGACTGATCAGCCAGTCACGCATCCGGTACTGGATTCTGCGCTGCCCATAGCCCTCGTTCTCCATCATGTTGGCGATGCCCTGCCAGGCTTGGGGCGATGGCTGGCCATCAAAGTGTCCCGAATTGACCATCACGCCCTGGCCCTCAAATGCCCGGTCCTCGGGCCACGCTTTTCCGCCCGGCTGGATGACCTCCACCACAGGCAGGTCGTAGCGTTGGGCGAATTCATAGTCGCGTTGGTCGTGCGCCGGCACGGCCATGATGGCTCCGCTACCGTAGCTCATCAGGACATAGTCGGCCACAAAGATCGGCACCCGCTGGCTGCTGACAGGGTTGACTGCATAAGCGCCGGTGAATACCCCGTCACGGATTCGCTCGGCATTCAGGCGTTCCATCTCGGGTCTGTGCTGTGCCCGCTCAACATACGTTTCCACTGCCCTTCTCTGCCCCGGCGCGGTGATCTGATGTAACAGCGAGTGCTCCGGGGCCAGCACGGCAAAGGTCATGCCATACACCGTATCGGGGCGGGTGGTGAACACCCGGAATTTGGCCTCAGGATGTCCATCCAGCTGCATCTCGAATTCGACCCCCTCGCTTCGTCCTATCCAGTTGCGCTGCATGGACAGGATGTGTTCGGGCCAGTCCAGATTGTGGGTGGCGTCCAACAGTTCATCGGCATAGGCCGTAATGCGAAAGAACCACTGGTTCAGGTCGCGCCGCGTGACTGTCTGGTGGCAGCGCCAGCAGGTGCCATTCTCCACCTCTTCATTGGCCAGTGTTGTCTTGCACGATTCGCACCAATTCACGGGAGCCAGGGATTGGTAGGCCAACCCCTGTTTGTATAGCAACAAAAAGAGCCACTGGGTCCAACGATAATACTTGGGATTGCTGGAACTGATCTCGCGCTCCCAGTCGTATGATGCACCGATGAGGTTCATCTGTCGCTTATAGTTGGCTGCATAGCGCCGCGTGCTGTCGCGGGGATGGATGCCCTTGTCGATCGCTTCATTTTCTGCTGGCAGCCCAAATGCATCCCACCCCATGGGGTGCATCACTGCATAGCCTTTCATGCGCCGATAGCGGCTGATCAGGTCGGTCGGTACATAGTTACGGCAGTGTCCCACACTCAGTCCGGCGCCCGACGGGTAGGGAAAGAAGTCGAGGCAGTAGAATGTCGGTCGGGCATCCTCTTCTGGCGTGCGATAAAGGTCCGTGGCCGCCCACTGGCGCTGCCACTTGGATTCGATGGCCTGTGGCTCGTACGGTTTGATGGTATTGGTTGTTCGCATGCTGTCTGCCTCCTTTCGGGAATCTCTTGGCTGGCGGTATGGGCTCAGCGTTCCAATCTCTGCTCGCGGCAGGGGTCCGGCGCTCGACACAACAAAAAAAGGCCTCCCTTGCCTGGGAGGCCCGATCTGCCAAGTCGCCAAATGATCACATGGGCGTGGTTCCTACTTCTCCCAAGCACGAATGACTCCTTCCGAGGAGGAGCTGGGCAAGGTGAAGCAACAAAGAGATTCTCTGTACGCCCATTGTGATCTGGCTTGAACACGCTTTCATCATGGCTGTATTGTATCATGTTTCCACGATTTGTCAAGCATCTGCCGCCGGCACCTTCTGGCGAGATATTGACAGTTTTAGCATTTTATGGTAATATAATATTCGTTAATAGGAGCGCGTGCCGGTTGCGATATTCACTTCAAGCCAACCCTGCTTCTATGAATCAGCAATGGCCTGCTTTGGTTTGACGGACAAAGTTTGGACGTTGTTTCCGGACAACTCCCAGTGTTGGGCGCGGCGAGGTAGCCTGGAGCCGGGTTCGGAGTGTCTTTTGCATTGTCATCAAACCCTCATCTCATAGCGGGTATCGAGGCCATGTGCCCTGCCTGCGGTGCCCAAATTCAGATGCGCCAACTTCTGATCTTTGCGCTTTAAATCGCCTGCACATGTCTGGTCGAGGGGGCTGTCCTGGGAGGTGGGCGGAAGCTGGGTTTGCCCTCGGTCAGTTTTGTATAGTTCACTACCCTGCATGTTTGGTTGCAGAACCTGACAACCAAGGAGCCACCCGGTCGTGAGGGGGCAACGCAGGGACAAGCTGTCACATCGGTTACGCTGTGACAGGTAGGGAGGAGTATGATGGAGTTAAGAAAGCTGGACCTGCCTGCAACGGTGAGTGGACGACCGGTTACCAACCGGGGTGTGCACCTCCAACCCTTTGGTTTCCATGGCACGTGGTTGGATGAGGCATCCTATTGGACAGACCTGATGATCGATATGGGGATGTCGTGGGTGGTCCTCCTGGTTGAGGGCGACAGCATCCTGGAAGATCGTCAGGGGATCACGCCTCTCAGGGCATTGCTGGATGCCGGGATCATTCCGATCATCCGTGACAAACAGCATTTTCCTAAGGGCTTTATCAACATCGAGACGGTCAAGCGTACGGTAGAAGTCTGTGCCCAATATGGGGTGCGTCCCTTTTGGCAGCTCTACAATGAGCCATTTGACAGCAGAGAATGGAAAGGCAAGGTCCCTTCCGAGGACGAGGCTTGGAGGATCATTGCTTCTCGTTGGGCCGAAGGAGCGAGTCGTGTCGTGGAAGCGGGGGCGTACGTTGGCTTTCCCGATGGACCATGTTATTCCGCGAACCCGTTCGAACGACTGCGGCCAACGGGCGCCCTCGAGTTTTTTGATTCGGGCATGGCCTTCTACGCGCCCCATACTTATGGGAAAGGGCGTCCTCTCTGGTATCCCTACGATGCTGTCACACGCCATGGTGCAGCCCTGACCGAGGATGCCTATAAGCGGATGCTGGACGATTACCAGGATGACCCAGCTTGGTACGACGCGCCTGCGGAGATTTTGAATAAACAGCGTCGAGAGTGGGCTGATCCAACCCGGACGGCGATTGATGATGACACCTGCTGGCGTGGCTGGGAAAAGATCGCGCATTGGGCGCTGGAGTCGTTGGGTTACATCCCGCCCATGGCGATGACCGAGGGGGGCTGGACGCCTCGCGACCGCGCTGGGGCCGCACCTGTAGACGTCCGCTGGCCCCACACCACGCCTCGGATGGTGGCCAAAAAGACGCTTCACATGTATGACACTCCGTCTCCCTTCTTTGCCATCTGTCCCTGGCTCCTGGCGGACGATGATATGGGGGGCACTGGGTGGCCATTTGATGCCTGGCATGGCTGGGCTTATGAGGACAAGTATGGGCGCATGAAACCTGTAATCACCACCCTGAAGCAGTTCCCGCCCAAAGAGAGTGCGCCTCGCGCTGAACCGCTGGTTCTCTGTGTCGACGGTGACACTCGCGACTGGGCATGGGTAGGCGATGCGTATGGGGCCAGCTACCGGCGAGGCGAGACTACGCTGCGCCTGATCGAGGTCCACGAGTATGAGGGCCCGGCAACTCTCGATGTCCTGGTGGTGGATGATGACGGCCTGCCTGTCAAAGGCGTCGAGTTCTACTATGATCATCCTGGTGCGCCCGATATTGCGGGCGGCGAGTGGCATGGGCAAGGGGTCCGTAAGGTCAGTGGTGCTGATGGCCGGATCTCTTTCTCTGCCGTGGGTGATGCCTGCACAGCCGGCACTTGCGACGGCGCTATCTGGCCCAGGGGCAAGGGGGATCTACTGGAGGGCCTGGGCCTATTGAGTGGAACGAACAACCGGCATCTGAATGGGGTATGGCAACTGGTCGCCGAGGGGACTCCTCCCCTGCCCGATCCCGAACCTGAGGAACCGGAGGAGGAGCCTGAAGATGAAGACGATGTTGAGAAAGACGAACCGACTGATGATCCTGAGGAGGATGACGCTGTGGCACGTGAACCAAAGATTGACCCGCGCATCAAATCCCTGCTAGAGCTGGATCTGCAGGGCACCATCTACAAGCTGAAAGAGGTTGTCTGGATGGATCCCGACGAGTCCCATGGCTTGCACCACATCTTTGTCGACGTTGTAGACAAGGATGGGCGCCGGCTGGCGGGCGAAAAGATACGGGTGAGCTGGTCTGACGGCGAGGCCACCATTCCCGTCGAGGAGAAACCTGGCGAGCCGTGGGGCGGCAACTATGCCATGTATGCG
>JASFHU010000087.1:0-10424 GCA_050123055.1 Anaerolineae bacterium | reverse complement strand
GCTCCGAGCTTTACAGCCGGCTAATTCAGGCCAATGCCATCACACCTGAAATGGTGCAGAGATTTGCCCCTGACGCGATGGCTGAGATCTTTTTTGACTGAACCGATGGGGGCAGATGGGGTCACAGAAGGTCGAGGAGGCTCTTGAGCATTTGCGCCGTTGCCCCCCAGATGGTATAGGGGCCATAGTTCCAGAACAGCACGTCGTAGACGCGCCCGCGGACCTCGCGCTGCTCCGTGCGCAGGTGAGCTCGATCTTGGAGGAATGAAAGGGGTACCTCTATCACAGCATCAACTTCGCACCCGTTCAGACGGTAGGCGAAGGGATGGGGGATGACACCAACAAAGGGCGCTACCACAAAGTCGGTGATGGTGACGAAATCGTCCAATGCGCCAAGGATCTGCACCGCTTCGGGAGGTACTCCAATCTCCTCAAAGGTTTCGCGCAGGGCGGTCGCCTGTAGATCGGCGTCGACGGGCTCGCACGCACCGCCCGGAAACGAAATCTGGCCCTTGTGATGCCCGACGTTTTGGGTCCGTTGAGTGACCAGCACATGCCATTCCCCACCCTTTGACAGCAAGGGAATGAGCACAGCGGCACAGATCAGAGACGGATCCTCGACCACGCTGCGTGCCCGATGGGCCAGAATCTCCTGGACTTGTTGCTGGAAGTCACGCTGCTGTGAGCCACCCTGCGTCAAGTCGGCTTTGTTTTCCATGCTAGAAACTCACTATTCTCACTATCACTTTTACGTGTTTCGTTTCGCCACCACAAGGGTGAAATCGTCAAACTGGGCAGCACCACCGACAAAGGCAGCGACTGCCTCCTGGATCGTGTCGGCAAGTTCCGCCGCCGATAGGGACCTATGGGTACTGGCGACCTCTTTTAGCCTCTCCAGTCCAAACATCTGATCCTCAGAGTCGGACGCATCTGTAACCCCATCAGTATAGAGGATCAGCGTGTCTCCCGGTTCAAGCACGGCCTGCCACTCGTTCCACTCCTGAAACTCAATGCTGGGCAGGATACCCAAGGCGATGCCGGGCACACGCAGCTCTTGGACTGAACCATCGGCCGCCCGGACCACCAACGGTGGCATATGACCGGCGTTCACGTAGGTGATCTCGCCCATCTCGGGCCGAATGATGGTATAGAAGAGGGTGACAAAGAGCCCGGAACGTGCATCGGACAGGATCAAGTCATTGGCCCGGGTAATGGCCGAGGCAGGCGCTCGCCCGTCGATGGCCATGGTCCGCACCAGCGTACGGGAAAGGGCCATAAAGAGAGCAGCCGGCACCCCCTTGTCGGCCACATCGGCAATGACCAAGCCCATGCGACCCTCATCCAGCCCCTGATCCTGACTCCCGGGTGGGAGTGGGATAAAGTCGTAGAAATCGC
Source organism: Anaerolineae bacterium (assembly GCA_050123055.1). Lineage (GTDB taxonomy): Bacteria > Chloroflexota > Anaerolineae > JAAYZQ01 > JAAYZQ01 > JASFHU01. Next base: position 9,029 of record JASFHU010000087.1, on the reverse strand, counting down.
CACTTACCTCTCGTGCCGAGTGCCAAATGGACGCCAGGTCCCAACCCGGCACATGGGGACAACACTCTGGCAAGAAACTGGCCTGGATACGCTGAGCCACCGCCAGCTCCTGCTTCATCCGCTCCTGCTCGGCGGCTTCTTGAAGCAAAAGATCGTTCTCGATAGCCATGGCAGCCTGCCCAGCGATGCCACTCAGGATGCTCATCCAGCGCCTCATAAAACGCTGGCCTGCTACACCCTGTTCCACGATCATGGTGCCGAGGATCTCTCCCTTGGCAGTCAAGGGCAGGGCGAGCAGCGAATCCCTGCCCAGCGCTGAGACGATCTCCGGCGAACCATCCAGCTCCTGCAGATCAACAAAGGGTTGGCCCTTCATCAGCTCGCGGACCAGGGCATCAGGCTCGCCCAAGCGGAGTGCCCAAAAAGCGGCCCGCTCGTCACCCTTCAGGCCGTACTGCTGGAAAGGCGTCAGAGAAGTGGTGTCGCGATCCCACAGAAGGAGCGCACAGGCTTCTACGCCCACCAGGATAGGCGTGATTCGCACCACAGTGGCCAGGGTCTCCACCAGATCGGTGGAGCGGCTTACAGCCTCTGCGACCTGGAGAAGGGCCATCGAGACATATGCCTCCTCCTGCTGGGCTTGTACCAATCGAGCGCTCTGAATGACCATCGCTGCCTGATTGGCGATGCCGGCCAGCATGCCGATAATGCGCTCGCTGAAGTGGTGGGGCTTGCCGGCATAGTCCACCATCATGATGCCCAGTAGCTCGCCTTGGGCCAGCAATGGCAGCAGGGCCATTTCCTGGATGTCAAAGGTCTTGGCCATCGCCTGAGGGACGAGTCCAGCATCGCGGGCTGCATCCACCAGAAGGGGCGCTTTCCTCAAGCGCATCAGATCGAGGACCGGCAGGGATCCCTCGGGGAATTCCATGCGGTCAAAGGTTTCGCGTAGCTCGGGGGTCAATCCATGGGTCTGCGCAGCCCTGAAAAGTTCCGCATTGGCGTCCCACAAAAGGATGGTACAGCGGTCCACGCCGGCCAGGATGGGCGTCAGGCGGACAATAGAAGTTAGCACCGCGTCCATGTCTGAGACGCGGCTCATAGAGTCGGCTACCTGCACCAAGGCTGTCGATAGCCAGGCTTGCTGCCGTTCCGATTCGTAAAGACGCGCTTCCTGGATGGCAATGGCGATCTGGGCTCCCAAAGTCTCCAGAATGAACAGATCATCCGGGCCAAAGGCACCGACTTGATCGCTCTGCACATCCAGAACCCCCACCGGATCGTTGTCCAAAACCAAGGGGACAGCCAACTCTGATCGGGTCTCGTCCAGAGCCTCGATGCAGCGGTAGCGGGTGTCGTTTTCGACGTCGTTGACCATGACGGCCTGTCTGTGGGCGGCCACCCAGCCGACGAGGCCCTGCTCCCATTCTACATCAAAGGCGACATCCTGTCCGCCGGCGCTGGCGCTGGCCTGATAGGTCACGCTGGTGCGGGCCTTGTCGACGGCATAAATGGCCACGTGGTAGTAGCCGAAACTCTCACGGACAAGATGCACGACCCGCTCGAAAAGCTCGTTCAGCTCCAGAGTGGCGGTGACCTGACGGCTGACCTGGCCGATGGTTTCGAGTTGTTGGACCCGCCTGGCCTCCTCAGCATAGAGCCTGGCCTTCTGAATAGCAAGTGCAGCCTGGTTGCCCATAGCCGATAGAACGCGCAGGTCACCCTCCCCGTACGCGTTCCGCCGGAAGGACTGCACAGACATGGTGCCAATGACCGTTTCACCCGCCATCAGAGGCACGTAAAGGGCAGACTGGGGTGGCTCGTCGGATACATAGGCTGGACGAGCAGGCAAGGAATCGAGCTCCCGGGCAAAGTCCCGAACCAGGAGCGGCTCTTTCGATTCCCGCAACCAGTTCACCAAACCAACTCCCGGTGTCAGGCGAAAGGTCTGCCGTGGGGCGCGTTCCCCCTCTCGCACCCAGAGCTTGAGGGTGTACTCATCCCCGTCGAACAGTCCCAGGTGAAAGATCGTGGCGTCGGCAATCTGGCTGGCCCACTCGTACATCAGCTCGCATATATCGTCCACGTCCAACTGGGCCTGGGCGATTGTACGACCCACCCGCTCAATGGTCGTCAGCTCGGTGACCCGCTGCAGCAACTCGGTTCGGGCATCTGACCAACGCCTCGCCAGCAGGGCCACAGCGACGACGAGTAGCGCCAGCAGAGCAAAGGCTACCCAACTCAGTTGTGTGTAGACAAGGGCCAAAATGGCACTAAAAGGCAACGGCAACAGCTCGACCAACAGGACCCAGGGGAATGCCCCCCGCAAGTACAGGCGCAGTCGATCCAAACCACCAACCAGGAAATCCCAGATCCCCCAGCCAAGATGGTCCAACCCAACCCAGACCAGACCGACCACACTTACCGCCAGAGCGGTCTGCGCGTCGAGACTCGAAATCGGCAACGGTCCGCTGAGCCGGACGTATAGAGCGCCCACCGCCAGGGCTATGATGGCCTTGAGGCCAGCATTGAACAGTGGGATCTCGACCATGTCACGGCGGGTCCGACTACCCCGAGTGAGTGCGCTCAACTCCAGACAGGTCATACCACTCAGGACAGCTACCAGGGCGCCGCCTACCGGCCCCAGGGCCAGGATAGCGGCCAGATCTATCACCCCGACCAGGCTGTGGACAGCCGGTGAGCCGAGGTGAAAGCTGGTACGCTGGACGAGAAAGGAGAGTACGGCAAACAGCAGGACCGGCAGCAGGGCCAGGTTTCTCTCGCCAGCTACCAGCCGATAGCCCAGCAGGGCCAGGCCAAACAGGCCGACCAAGAGAGCATAGATGGTTGCAAGCCACGGAGCAGGAACCGGCCAACGATCCTTCGGGTTCTGGAGCTCGGACTGGCTATCTCGAGAAGGCCCAGACAAGTCTGGGACTCCGAAGTCTCCAACTCGTTGGGGGCGTTCTCGTGTGTGGTGCGGTGCCACGAACATGTTAACTACTCTGCAAGTGGAAGCCTCTTGACCATCCTCAGCCTGTTGCCGGACCTTGGATCGAAGGTGAACTCGACATCGTCCATGACCTTGCCCACGATAAAAAGCCCGAGGCCGCCCAGGGTTCGCTCCTCCAGGGGCGCTTCCACATCCGGCTGCTCAACGTCCCCTGGTTCAAATCCCCTGCCCCAGTCACACACATCGATGGTCAAACCCAGGTGGTCGAGCAGGCAAGAAACCTCAAATTCACCGGGCTCCATGCCCTGGTAGGCGTGGTCGACGACGTTGGCACAGGCTTCATCCACTGCCAACTGGATCTCGTACAGAGCACGAGGGTCGAACCCTGCAGTCTCGGCCCACTGAGTCACATAGTCTATGGCGAGAGGCACATTCTCGATGACGGCTTGCAATCTGAGGTTCTGTTTGTGCGCCATTGAATCTCCAAGCAAGATAAAGACCGCTACGCATCCGGTGTCGGGTGCGGCGGTCTTCAGACCCTGGCTTCCAAGGTTCTTCTGAGAGCCCTAGAAGCTCCCAACTGCGTGGAGGTCATCATCGTAGAAATTGAATAGGCGATCAAAACCTACTAGGTCAAAACTCTCCTTCAAGTCAGGCTTGATCTCGGAAATGACCACATCGCCGGGTGGAATGGTCTTGCGAACCTTCATCAGGGCCGATAACAATGCCTTCAAGCCCGCGCTACTGATAAAGTCAGTGTCGCGCAGATTTACAACAATGTTCTTCTGACCTGTCTGAATCAGACCAAGCAACACCTTCTCCAACTCGGGTGCTGTTGAGCTATCTATTCGCCCCGATACGCTGATCATTTCGCAGCGCTTCATGGTCTCAGCCTTGATTTCCATGGTTCTTCCTCCTGAGTATTCTGGACACGGCCTATTGGACAAGCATCATTGTACCACACTTGGCCTCAAACAGCAAACAGGTCGGGACAAGGCCAGTAATTCGGAGTCTAACCAGACCTGACAGGCTACTGTCAATGCAGGGGCGGGTGCCTACGCCTGCCAAGCGCAGGGTTGAGGTTCAGATGGTGAGGATTCTCTAAACCCGTCAGGTCGCGACGCAGGATGGAGAGGCTAACCGTACCCTTCAGAATTGGCCTGGGCGCCAAGGCGCACGGTCACCATCCCCAGGCCAAGGTAGATCCAAAAGATCGAGACAGAGTGAGGAAAGCTGAGGTTGAAGAAGTAGTGGTCTAGGAGGCCACCCATCAGGATGCCGGCTACCGCAGCGGCCAGTCCAAGCAGGATTGCCTCGAGGCCTTCCTCCTGGCGTACGTTGGGCCAGGCCAACCAGACCTGCCGGAAGAAGAGAAAGAGGATCAACAAAAAGACGCCCAGTCCGATCAGTCCCATCTCCTCGGCTATCAAGAGGTATACGTTGGACACACCGATGTACAAACTGATCTCAGGGGTACTGACAAAGCCAACACCGATCCACGGATGGCGGCTGATCAAGATCAGCGCATCCTTGTACTCGCCGAGACGCATCAACGTTGCCAAATCCTGAAATTGAACGCCCTCGACAAAGTGCTGGACATAGTCCTGTGCCTGGGGCAGCAGGAACAACAAAAGTCCCGCAGCAAGCATCAACGGAATCAAGCGCCGATACTTGACCAAGGCAAGCAGACCCAGTCCCACAGCCAAGCCGGCCATCGAGCCCCGCGAATAGGTCAGATAGAGGCACAAGATCTCCATACCTACGATGACCACCAAGGCCGCCTTGGGCAGGATGGGTTTTCGGGCAAAGAGCTGGGCTGCCGTAAGCGTGGTGACCAGGATGAGCAAGCCCCCCAGCACGTTGGGATCGGTAGACGTAGAGATGGCACGCTGGGCAAGATCGGGGTTATCTTCTACATAGCGCAGGACGCCAGCCCCGGACGGGTAACCGACACGTCCAAGCGCTGAAAGCAGGCGCACGCTCCAGGGCGAGGGGAGGAAGTAGAGAATGACACCAAGGAGCGCTGCGCCAAAGCCGGCCAGGACGATGACAAGGATAAGCCTGCGTAGCTGAACCTCGGTGCGCACAGAGTTCACGACGACGAAAAACAAGGAGATGCTGAGAAGGATCTCGACAAAGTGACGCAGCACGTATTGATCCAGGTAGGCATGCGCCAGGCCGGCAACAAAGGAGGCACAGGCCAGCAGCAAAAAGATGACGATGGGCAAGCCCAGGGGGGTAGCGATGAACTCACCGGCCTTGCCAGCAGCAATGCGCACGATCAAAACGAAATAGACGGCGATCAAGGCCAGATCAAGGAACGTGGGCGTGAATCCTATCTTGAAGGGCAAGGCCCCAAAAGGTAGGAGACAGATCAGGGTGATGATGGCCACCAGACCCCACTGGATGTCGCGCAGCATCAGCAGACCGCCCACCATGGCAAAGATCCCGGCGACAGCAAGTATCGGCGAGAGCAGGGCGACGTAGGCCCCTGCTATCAGGCCTGCGGCTATGCTCAGAGCCAGGATGGCAGCCAGGGCAAAGCGGCGATCACTTTCGACGAATATCCGTTGCAAACTAGTTAGCGAGTGCTGCACTTCCAATCCCAGATCTCAACCCAAAACGCGACCATCGTCAACACAGGAAACTCGAAGCGAGGGATCGCACGAGCGGGAGTGGATGGGAGTCGAACCCACCAAGGCTGCCTCTGCAGCACCCCTCAGACGGTTTTGAAGACCGCGGAGCCCACCGGGACTCAACCACCCCCAAGCATAGGCTAGGATACCCTGATTTGGCAGATCCGTCAAGTATTCGAAGGGGAGTCGAAATACCAACATCGGTTCAGGCAGGACGCCCAGCACCTGTGTCAGCGCGTTCGGCGACGCCACTCCTGCTTGATGGCCAAGTCTGGCAGGCCCTCCACTCCGTCAAGGTCCATGAAATCGCGAACCAGTCGCCCGAACATGGCTGCTTGGTCCAACATGGGGAAGTGGTGTGCGTCTGACAGTACGATGGCCCGTGCCGTATAGTGGCTGTCTTCCAGTTCGTCTTCCCGAGGAGGGCTGATCACGCTGTCCTTGTCGCCATAGACGGTCAACACTGGCACGTCAATCTCCTCGAGGATCTCCCCAAAGTCGATCCCAGCTACGGCTTGGATGGCAAGGGCAATGGCATTTTCGGAGGTCTTGGGCAGACTCGCCTCTACCATGGAATAGGGCCGCTGCCGGTGCCAGAACAGGCGTGCTAGAGTATCGTTTGAGCCGGCCGCCATCAGCTTTCGATTGATGGCGTCAGAGGTCAAGGGTAACCCGACAGCCAAGAGCTTGGACACCCGCCCGGGGTATTGGACGGCAAGCTCGGTGGCAACAGCCGCGCCGAGCGTATGACCGACCAGAGAGACCTCGTCAAGGCCCAATTCGTCCATGAAAGCGATCAGCATACTGACGTACGATTGCACATCGTACTGCTCGCGGGTCTTGTCCGAGTCACCAAACCCCCACAGGTCGAGGGCATAGGTCTTGTACTCCTTGGCCAGATCCTCCATCACCGGAACCCAGTAACGCCACGAACCCAGCCAGCCATGCACGAGGATGATTTGCTCACCCCGGCCAAAGGTCTCATAGTGTACCAGGCTTCCGTCGATAAGAACTACGCTCATCAGTTACTCCGAAAACACCCAGACAAGTCTGGGACTCCGGAATCGCGAACTTGGCGGGAAGCGATTACGTGTCTTCCTGTCGGGCCAGACGCTCAAGAATACGGTCAACGCGCCGGTACAGCTCATCGGGAGCAAACGGCTTGAGGATGTACTCCTCCGCTCCCAGTTCCAGACCGCGTTTGATCTCTGTCTCCTGGCCACGAGCCGACAAAAAGATGATCGGGATCCCCCGCGTCGAATCCTGGGCCTTGAGCAGAATACAGGCTTGATAGCCATTCATGTTGGGCATGCGGACGTCCAAGAGTATAAGGTCCGGCGACTCTTCCCGCGCCTTGTTCACTGCGTCTTCGCCATCGATGGCCTCAAGTACTTTGTAGCCCGCATAGCGCAAAGTGATGGCAATCAGATCCCGGATATCCGGTTCGTCCTCTGCCACCAGGATCTTTTTTCTTCCGTGCATTGGGTTCTCCATAGACGCCCGACGATAGCGGCAGCCGCTATCGCTCACTCTGGTGCGCTCCTACAGTCGCCTTCTGGATCTCGCGGATCAGCATCTCGATAGAAAGCGGCTTGGTCACATACTGGTTGATCTCCATTCCCAGAACCTGAACGCTATCCTGTTCTTTGTCCACCGAACTTTCAGTGAGCACGATAATGGGGATCGAGCGGGTGGACTCGTCGCTCTTGAGCTGCCGGATCACCTCATAGCCATCCACGACGGGCAATTGAGTATCGAGCAGGATCAGGTCGGGCTCACATGCGTGGACCTGAGCCAAGGCTTCCTGCCCGTCTGACGCAATCGATACCTCGTAGCCATGCAGGGAAAGGGATTCCTCGAGAAGCGTCAATACCTCGAGATCATGGTCTACCACCAGCAGTCTCTGTCCCTCGGACTCTTCAAGAAAGCGGAGTGCGCCTTCGACAGCCTGGATAAGCTTGCTCTCCTCAAAGGGTTTGGTCACATAGTCCACGGCCCCCAGCGCGTACCCTCTTTCGGTGTCGGACAAGACCGAGACGATGACCACCGGGATCCCCGAGGTCAGTGGATTCTCCTTGAGACGTTCGAGAACCGTGAAACCATCCACGTCCGGGAGCATGATGTCCAAGGTGATTAATTGTGGCTTGGACTCCTGAGCCAACCAGAGAGCATCCTCCCCGCTGCCTGCCAACAGTACCCGGTAGCCTTCCGACTCGAGCTGGCGCCTCAGTAGCAACGCCAGGTCGCGGTCATCCTCCACGACAAGGATCTTGGGCCGGCGAGTGATCCCTTCAGCCATCTCGGGGCTTAGGAGGTCTGGCACAGGCTCAGGAACGTCGGCTGAGGCCAAAGGCAGCGTGAAACTAAATCGAGACCCGACGCCCAGCTCGGTTTCCACCCAGATTTCGCCGCCCAGCATCTCCACAAACATCTTGACGATGGCCAGGCCCAGGCCGGTGCCCTCGGCCTCCTGCACGACTGGGTGGTCAGCCCGATAGAAGCGGTCGAAGATGCGGCTGGCATCATCGGCTGTAATGCCGATGCCTGTGTCAGCGACATCTACCTGGTAGAAATCACCCCTCGGCTGCACCGAGACTGTCACCCGCCCGTCTGCGGGCGTATACTGCCAGGCATTGGCGATCAGGTTGCTCAGTACCTGTGTGACACGGGCTTCGTCCCCCCGTACCTGGGCAAGCTCTCCAGGGTCTTCCCAGGCCAGGGTCAGGCCCTTTTCACGGTATTGCTCCTGGAAGGAAACGACGACCTGGTTGATGATCTCTCCCAGTTCGAGCGGCTCGACGTTGAGGCGCATTCGGCCCGTCTCGATGCGCGAAATGTCCAGGATGTCATTGACCAGGGCTGTGAGGCGATCTGCGTTGGCCTTGATGATCCTCAAAAAGTTGCGCTGGGCATCAGTCAACCCCCCCGCCATGCCCAGGAAGAGTAGATCGGTATAGCCTTTGATCGACGTCATGGGCGTGCGCAGCTCGTGAGACACGGTTGAGATGAATTCGTTTTTGAGCCGCTCGACCTCGGCCTCGCGGCTGATATCGCGCAATGCCGCAACGAGACCCGGCGCACTGCCCAGGGTGACGATCAGGGGTGCAATGTTCACTGCCAGCACCTTGTGCCCGGCTTCCAGCCGCACGCTTCCTTCCCTCAGTTGGTCTGCACCCTCTTCCGAGTCCAGTCTGTCGCGCAGCTCGGCATACAATGCCTGGGCCAACTCGCGATGTGCTGGATCCTCACCCAGTCCCAGCATATGCCGGAAGTGGTCTCCCTCGAGCGCTACCCCCTCCAGCCCCAAAAGATCTTCTGCAGCAGGGTTCACCAGAAGCACCCGGCCATTGTGGTCCAGAACCAATACGCCATCAGCGATAGACTCGAGAATGGCTCGATTCTTGGCCGCCTCCTCCTGCTGAGATTGCAGAGCTGCGCCA
>JASFHU010000086.1:0-10435 GCA_050123055.1 Anaerolineae bacterium | reverse complement strand
GGGCACACGGCGGCCGAAATGGTCATGGACGTCCACTCTTGCTTTGACGACTGGCCCAACCCACCCTACTGTCCGGAGAACTATGACCGCAAGTACCACGGTCCCCAAAGCTTCCGCACTGCCCTGGCCCGATCGTACAATATTCCCGCCGTCAAGGTCCTGGATCTGGTGGGGGTGGGCAATGTCATCCGCACCGCTCACGCGGTGGGCATTAATACCCTCAACGAGGATCTGGACTACTATGGTTTGAGCTTGACCCTGGGTGGCGGGGAGGTATGGCTGCTGGACATGGCCTATGCCTACAGCGTCTTTGCCAACAACGGTGTGATGATGGGCCAGCCAGCTGAGAACCCGCGACCGGGCTACCGCCAGTTGGATCCCGTCTCAGTCTTGAGGGTTGAGGACAACGAGGGGAAGGTGTTGTGGCAGTACACGCAGCCTGAGGCGCGCAACGTGGTCCTGGCCGACGGTCGTGAGCTATCTCCCCAAGAGGCTTTCCTGCTGACGAACGTCCTTTCGGACAACAACGCTCGGGCAGCGGCCTTTGGTTCCAACAGTGCCCTGCGGTTGAGCCGGCCGGCTGCGGCAAAAACCGGTACCACGACCGACTTTCGGGACGTGTGGACCATCGGCTATACACCCCAGATTGTGACCGGTGTGTGGGTGGGCAACAACGACAACACCCCGATGGAGGGCGTCTCCAGTTCGCGCGGCGCGGGACCTGTCTGGCACAATGTCATGGAGCGTATCTACAATGAAGGATATGCCGATCGACTGCTGGGCGAGGTGATAAAGAACTTTCCTGCGCCGACTGGACTGGTCCAGGTGGAGGTCTGTGCGGTTTCGGGATTGCTACCCAACGAGCACTGCCCCAATCGGGTCAATGCACGCTTTATCGAGGGTACCGAGCCGACAGAGTATTGCAACGTCCACCGGGTGGAACGGGTCAACCGCCAGTCGGGCAAGCTGGCCACGGCTTGCACACCGCCGGAGCTGGTGGAAGATCGTGTCTACGAGGTTTATCCACCAGAGGCTGCCGACTGGATACGCGAGCAGGGTATCCCTCAGCCTCCCACCCAGCGCGACGAGATCTATGGCTGTAGCCCCGAGGGAGGCGAGGTCGTCATCCTCGACCCGACCTTGGGTAGCCACGTGAAGGAGGTGGCTCCCATTCGTGGCAATGCCCGATCGGGGGACTTTGCCTTCTACCGTCTAGAGTATGGCGAGGGGCTGAACCCCCTGGCCTGGAGCCAGATCGGGGGCGATCACTACAACCAGGTCGACAACGACGTGCTAGAGTTCTGGGATGTGCGGGGCTTGCAGGATGGCCTCTACACTTTGCAGTTGACCGTGGTCGATCACAGCCAGAATTTCAGACGAGCGACGATCTATGTCACGGTCGATAACACGCCGCCGGAGGCCTACGTCGGCTATCCGTGGCCGGGTCGGGTATACGAGCTGGAATCGGCCGACGAGTGGGCCAACTTTAAGGCTGACGTGAGCGACAACGTCCAGATTGACAGAGTCGAATTCTTCATGGACGATGAGCTCCTAGACTTTACGGTGGTCGAACCGTACGCCATCAAGTGGGTGCTGGACATGCACGATCTTGTGCTCAACCCCAACATGGAGCCGGTCCAGGAGACACGGGTCATTACGAATCCGGATGGTTCCTGGTCCACCGAAGCGGTGACCGTCACCTGGGTGGAAGTGAGCGCAGATGGTAAGACGATCACCCAGACCTGGGAGACCGGCTTGATGGTCGTCTCTAGCACACACGGCTACACCGAGTCACACCTGGTGCACGTGATCGCCTACGATGCCGCTGGCAACGAGACCGAGAGCGATCGGGTTCGCTTCGAAATCATCCACAAGCCCAAAAAGGAGGAAGAGAAGGAGGGCGAGTCGGGCGCGATCTGGCGGCGCGACGAGATGCTTGCCACGTCGGGTGAGAGAGTGTCTGCTGGCGGCCGGGAAACCGCGATCCTGCTTGGGGCTCGTCCCCTATGGTGGAAAGGTTTTGGCTGAGGGCAAGTCGATAATCAAAGACCCGGAACCCAAGCGCTTCCGATTGCGACAATTGGAAGTGCCAGGGTCCGGGTCTTTTGGTTTTTTCTGGGCCAAGTCGCTAGCCTGTGCTTTTAAGCGACGGAGCCAGGCCACTCATTGGCCGAAGTAGACCAACCTACCGCCGGGATAGTTAATGGTGAGCTCGTTGCCCTGGATAGTATACTTGGTCGCAGCCATGAGCGAGCCCAGATAGCGTGTCTCCTGGTCCATGATCTCTTCCTCACAGAGCATCATGGTGGGTGTCAGATCCGAAATGGTGATCCGACCGCCACTGGCCCCCGGAGTAGAGATGTACGAGCCCGAATAGTTGTTGCAGCCCGCAGAGCCGGTCACCTGCCCATTTTCGAACTTGGCAGTGATCTCGGTGCCGGGTATGGTTCCATCCAGGACCCACGTTGGGCCCTCCAGGCTCGGAGCCTCCTCCCCATAGGTTACATTGACGACCGCGGTGGCATCGTTGCCGCTGCCATCTGAGGAGGGAGAAAAGGCCACGATCTGCCCGGTTGTGCCCGCAGGGGGGCGGACGATCAACTGTACCGACCAGGTGCCTTCCCCCCCGCTTGTGGCATCAGGACCCTCGAGGGTCGTGGCCTGCTCGGCCAACACATTGCCGTCTGCATCGAGGGCCTGGACGATCACCCTCCCCTGGTACAGGCCGGCGCCGGTGCCGTTCACGGGAACCGGGGCGGACGTGTCCAGTACTGCCCCTTCGGCGGGTTCGTCGATCTTGATCTGGGGCGGCAGCGTAGGCGCGCTGCCGAACATGACGTCCACCCAGTCCTCGGCGATCCTGCTGTTGTCGGCTGGCGACCGGGAGATGGCCACGATCAGCCCGGGCGTACCTGCCTCAGCCGGGATTCTGAGTTGCACCGTCCAGGTACCCTCGCCGCCAGCCCCCACATCCGAGCCCTGCAGGGTCGTCGGTTCCTGGACTAGCAGGTTATCGTTCATGTCGAACGCCTGCACCATCAGGTTCCCCTCAGGCAGGCCGGCCCCCGTGCCGCTGACGGTGACGGGCCTGTCGATGTCCAACACTGTACCCTGGGCTGGTTCATCGATCTTGATGTAGGACTTGACGACCGGAGTGCTGCCAAAGCTGACCTCGACCGCGTTTTGGGCGATGGTGCTGTTGTCCAGGGGCGATTTGGAATAGGCCACGATCTGCCCGGCCATGCCGGGCTGGGTCTGGATATTGAGCTCCACCTGCCAGGTGCCCTGTCCACCTATCCCCACGTCCTTGCCCTGCAGGGTGGTCGGCTGTTGGACCAGCACATTGCCATCCCGGTCGATGGCCTCGACGACGACGTTGCCTTCTGGAAGGCCGGCCCCGGTGCCCTTGACGACTATGGGCTTGGAGATGTCGAGTACCGCGCCCTGACTGGGCTCGTCGATCTGGATATAGGCCTCTGCTGGCTGTGGGGTCGGCTGTGCAGTGGGCACCGCCGTGGGTTCAGTAGGGGGGAGTGGCGTGGCCGTGTCGCCGCCAGAAAAGGCGGCGATGGCTGCTGTGATGCACACGGCAAGCACGCAGCAGAGCAGGAGGATACCCAAAATGATCAAGACTGCCGTGACCCATCCCCGTCTTTGCTCTTCTGGCTCCTCTTCCGCGACCTGCTCGGCGGGCACGTCGACGGACGACGCCTCCCAATCATCTTCCCGGAATGAGACATCCATTTCTTCTTCGCTCATAGTTCCTCCGTTACTTTTTGTTCAAGGTATCAGATCTCAACTCAGTACCATGCGGTTTCGCTACTCGCTCATACTTCCATCACGACAGGCAGAATCATCGGGCGCCGCTTGGTTTGTTCGTAGAGGAATTCGGCCAGATGACCCTTGATCTTGTTGTTGAGGGAGGCCTCTGAACCGTCTTGCCCGACAGCTTCCAACACGCACTGGGCTGCATCCTCGATCAGATCCTCCGACTCGCGAATATAGACAAAGCCCCGCGTAATGATGTCGGGTCCTTCGACCACCTCGCCCGTTTCGGCGTCGACCGCAACTACGACCACGACGAACCCGTCGCGCGAAAGCAGGCGCCGGTCGCGCAGGACGATGTTGCCCACATCGCCCACGCCCAGGCCATCCACCATGACGTGGCCCTCGGTCACCTGGCCGTTGATCTGACCCCAGTCTGGCCCAAACTCCAGTACGTGGCCGCTCTCCACGGTAAAGATGTTCTCTCGCGGGACGCCGACCTGTTCGGCCATCATGGCGTGGTGCACCAGATGGCGATATTCGCCGTGGATGGGCACGAAAAATTGGGGCCGGACGAGGTTGAGCATCAGTTTGTGTTCCTCGCGGCTGCCGTGGCCCGACACGTGAACCTGCATCCGTTCGTGGTGGTACACGTCGGCGCCGGCCCGAAAGAGGTTGTTGATGGTGCGGTTAACCAGCTCTTCGTTGCCGGGGATAGGGGTGGCCGAGACGATGACGCTGTCGCCGGGCCGAATGTTCACCTGGCGATGCTCGCCCAGGGCCATGCGCACCAGCGCCGAGGTCGGCTCCCCCTGGCTACCGGTGCAAGCGATGGCTACCTCGTGTGGTGGCAAACTGTTCATTTGTTGTGGGGTGAGTATCTCGTCGGGCGAGAGGTCCAGGTAGCCCAGCTTTTCTGCCGCTTTGGAATAGTTGAGCATGGACCGGCCCACGACGCCCACCCGGCGCCCATACTTGCGGGCCGTGTCTACGACCTGTTGCACACGCGAAATGTTGGAGGCAAACGTAGCAACGATGATCCGACCCTCGGCGTTGGCAAAAACCTGTTCAAAGGTCTCGCCAACCACCTGCTCAGACGGTGTTTGACCATCGGTCTCGGCGTTGGTCGAATCGGATAGCAGCACCAGAACACCCCGCCCGCCCAATTCGGCCAGCTTGGCGAAATCGGTCAGTCGACCGTCCACTGGCGTCTGGTCGAACTTAAAGTCGCCCGAGTGGACCACCAGGCCCACCGGTGTCGTGATGCCCAACCCAACCCCATCGGGAATAGAGTGACAAACGCGGAAAAACTCGACGCTGAAGGGATCCAGGTCTATCACGTCCCGGGGGGACACCGTGTGCAGCTCGGCGCCGTCGAGAAGGTGCCGCTCTTTGAGTCGGACCTCGATGAGGCCGCGGGTCAGGCGCGTGGCATAGAGCGGCGCGCGGACCTGCTCCATGAGGTAGGGCAGGCCGCCGATGTGATCCTCGTGCCCGTGGGTGACAATGATGGCCCGGACCTGGTCCTTGCGCTCGAACACATAATTCATGTCGGGGATAACGATGTCGATCCCCAGCATGTCGCTTTCGGGGAACATGAGGCCACAGTCAACGATCAACAACTGATCATCGTACTCAAAGACCATCATGTTCTTGCCGATCTGGCCGACGCCGCCTAGGGGGATGATGCGCAGCAACTTCTGAGACAATGCTGACTCCTTCTTGAACGATTGGCTAGAACAGGCTCAACTGCTCGGCCTGTGGAATCTCGGGTTCTTCCTCCTCAATCTCGTCCAGCTTGGCCAGCAGGCCGGGGAGCTTGAGGATATCTTTCTCAAGTAGACCCCGCCACCGGGGTTGGTGAAGCGCTGCGGCCGGATGAAACATGGGATAGTATATTACGTTGCCCACCCGCTTAGGCTGACCGTGGATTCGGGAGATGGAAGCGCCGGGGAAGTAGCGCTGCATGGAGAATCGGCCGAGGGTAACGATCAGCCGGGGACGAATTAGCGCGATCTGCTCGTCTAGGTAGGGCCGGCAAGCATCGATCTCCTGCGGTTGGGGGTCGCGGTTGCCCGGTGGCCGGCACTTGACGACGTTGGTAATGTAGACATCCTCTCGCTTAAGGTCAATCATTTCCAGGAGCTCGTTTAAATAGTTTCCCGCCGCGCCGACAAACGGTATGCCCTGACGGTCTTCGTGAAAGCCGGGGCCCTCGCCGATAAACATGATGTCGGCGTTCTCTGGGCCTTGGCCCGGCACGGCATTGGTGCGCCCCTGGCTCAGGATGCACTTTTGGCACTCCTTGACTTGATTGCAGAGATCAGCCAGTTCGGACAATGTTTGACTCCTTTCGTGGTCTGTGCTGCTCATCGTCGGCTGTTTAACGTAGAATGGTCGACACGGTACGCCGGTTACCTCGCCTCACCTGTAGATTGCGTCTTGATTCTACCTCAGGTGTGGTTTTTTGTCTAACCAGCTTGCTGTTTGTGGCTCGACGGGGCCTGCGGCCTGGGTGTCGGCGTCCTGTGCCCGAAGGCGGGCGTACAACCGGTGATGCCATCGTGCCAGGCTTGCCTGGTACTCGGGTGTCGCAAACGATGGCGTGGTCATGACGTAGGCGTCTTCGTTGTTGTCGGAATAGTAGCCTTTGCGCTGAGATACGATCTCAAACCCATATTTGGAGTATAGCCCTTGGGCGATCTGATTTGACACGCGGACCTCCAAGGTGGCCCTGTCGGCTCCTGCCTCCATGGCCCGCTCCATCAAGGTCAGTAGGAGCAGCTCGCCCAGTCCTCGGCCCTGCCACTGAGGGTGCACCGCGATGGTATAGATGTGCGCTTCGTCGACAAATAACCAATATCCAGCGTATCCCAGCACAGGTCCGGGCGTGGCCAAACCCAGACGGCGCGCCAGGGTATGGCGTGCCAATCGCTTGAACGGGCCATTGGCGACCACTGTAGGTCGAAGTGCCACGATGGTGCTGTGCTTGTTCTCTGCGACCTCGTAGCGATAGGCGCGCACCGACCAGGGAGTGGGAAAGGCGACCTGCTCGATCTCCATGACCTGGTCGAGGTCGGCCAAGGTCATTGGTTCTACAAGGTACGGCAGTTGCTCAGTCATTGATTGCCGGCTGGTGCAGATAGATGGGAGACAAGGTGGAGGCATCGTCGGAGTCGCCCCTGGAGAGTCGCTCCCAGCCCAGTTCGGCCAGGTAGGCGGCACGGCGCACCGAGGCGGCCGGTGTGGCGATGATGACCTGTAGCCCCAGCTTTCTGCGGATCTGCTCTGTACCCTGCGCGTCGATTTCGCCACAAAACAGGGCCGGATCCGTGACCTGCTCGCACAGCTTGTCCAGTGTGGTGAGCTGGTAATCGCCTTGGCGTTTCCAATCTCCCTTGCGCCGGACATAGTAGGCGGCACAGATCCGGCCCCGCCCTGCCTGAAGGACAGCCCAGATGGGCAGCTTTTGCGTTGTGTGCGGATGTGCTGCCAGGTCCAGGGTCGGGATGCCGACCAAAGGCAGGCCCTGGGCCAGGGCCAATCCCTTGACCACGCCCATCCCGATCCGCAGGCCGGTGAACGAGCCTGGTCCTAGACTGACGGCCAGTCCCGTGAGAGCGACTGGTGTAACGCCCTGCAGATCCATGAGCCGGGTCAGGCGGGGCATTAGCTCAACCGTGTGCCGGTTGACCGAAGACCACGATTCTTCGCCCAACACCTTGCCCCCGACGTGGTCGTACAGGGCTACTCCGGCCATCTGTGTCGCAGTATCAACGGCTAGCAGCATCTTGCCCCTTCCTCAAAAGTTGCTCCCCAGATCTGACTACAGAGTGCAAGTGGCACAGCAATCACCGGTTTGTTGGGCTGGGTCCTACACCCCGAAAGCGGTCCGGCGAAACTCTTGCAGCAACTGTTCGTACCGCTCGCCGGTCGCCCTGATAACAATGCCCCGCTTGCTGACATCCAGGTGGTGAAGGGTGATCCACAACCGTTCGGCCGGCAAAGCCGACCGGATTCGATCTGCCCATTCGATGAGGCATACGCCCTGACCGAAGAGATATTCGTCCAGGCCCAGGGCCAGCGCCTCATCCACCGCATCGTTCAGGCGGTAGAGGTCAATGTGGTACAGGGGCGGTGCCGGGGCCGGAGGATGGTGCTCGGCGATTAAGGTGAAGGTTGGGCTGGTGATCGGCTCGACGACGCCCATTCCCTCGCCGACGCCCTGGGTCAGGCAGGTCTTGCCCGTCCCGAGATCCCCCTCCAAGCCGACGATATCGCCAGGCTGAAACAAAAGGCCCAATCGCACGCCGTATCTACGTGTCTGGTCGACGCTATGGCTGATAAGGTCGAGCGTGTGTTCATCTAAAATGGGCATGAGTCTAAACCCTTCAGGAGGTTATTATACAACGAGAGCTAGTAAACGACAAGCATTTGACCGGAACTGGTTCTGTATGGTATCATGGACGTTATTCTGGAAAAAAGGACAGTGCATGCGTTGCCTGGTTCTCTCGGATATTCACAGCAACTTGGAGGCTTTCGAGGCCGTATTGGAGGATGTGGGTTCGGTTGATCAGATCTGGTGTTTGGGTGATGTGGTTGGCTATGGTCCCGATCCCAATGCCTGTGTCGAGCTTTTGCGGTCGCAGCCTCATCACTGCATCGCTGGCAACCACGATTGGGCCACACTGGGCAAATTGGACCTCCGTGATTTTAATCCCGATGCCCGCGACGCCAATCTGTGGAACCGGCAACAGTTGACGCCCGAGAACCTGGCCTATCTGGATGCGTTGCCCGAAACAGTGGTGGAGGGGCAATTCACCCTGATCCACGGGAGTCCCCGCTATCCCATTTGGGAGTATGTGATCTATGCCTCCACCGCCCAGCTCAACTTCAAGCACTTTGATACCCCATTCTGTTTTGTGGGCCACACCCACACACCGGTGATCTTTCGCCTCATCGACAAGGGCGAAACCCAAGCCTGTGACTCGATACCCACAGCGCTCAATCGTCCCCTGAACCTGGGTCCGGAGCGTTTGATCATCAATCCAGGTAGCGTGGGCCAGCCGCGCGATGGAGACCAGCGGGCCAGCTATCTGATCCTGGATGATGAGGCGCTCACCATCGAGTACCGTCGTGTGGAGTATGATATCGATAAGACCCAGGCCAAGATGATGGAGCACGACATGCCTCTGCGGCTGGTGCTGAGGCTGGGGTATGGCTGGTAGGCTTGAGGCTGATAGGTTCCGCTTGTAGTAGGCGTTCTGACCGGTACGAGGACCTTCCCCATTGGCGCAAGACAAGGCGATCAGTCTAGGACACCCCAGCTACGTTTGGGGTTATGGGCAGGAGCGGCGGCTGGAACTGGTCCGCCGTCACGTGTCTCTGGAGAACAGGCGTATCCTGGATGTCGGGTGCGGATTGGGGATGTATGTGCGGGCCTTTCGTCGCTTCAGCCAGGATGTGCACGGTGCGGATATCGACGGCGCAAAGCTGACAGAGGCTGGCTCTGAACTGCCCAACCTCGGCGAGGCAGTGGCCGAGGCCTTGCCCTATGCCGATGGGACCTTTGACGTGGTGCTGTCGCACGAGGTGATCGAGCACGTCACCGACGACCGGCGGGCTGTGGCCGAGGCGGTACGCGTGCTGCAAAGCCCTGAGCCTGGCGAGGAAGGGCCGGGCGGGCGGCTGGTGATCTTTGCGCCAAACCGGCTTTACCCTCTTGAAACCCACGGGGTGTATTGGAGAGGAAGCTACCGTGCCGGCAACATCCCTCTGGTGAACTATTTGCCGGGGCGCTGGCGCGAGCGATTCTGCCCTCATGTGAAGGTCTATACGGGGCGTGACCTGCGCCAGTTGCTGGATGGGTTGCCGGTGAAGGTGGTGGCCCACACACAGATCTTTCCCGGATACGACAAGGTTGTTCGCCGCCGTCCGACCTTGGGGCGCTGGCTCCGGCGCGTGACCTATTTCCTGGAGGGCACGCCATTGCGAGTCTTTGGCCTGTCGCACCTGCTGGTTGTGGAAAAGATCGCCTGAGGTGCTTTTGGCGACAACAGGCAAGAGGTTTGCTTGTTGGATGCGTCTGTGTTATAATCGCCTTTTGCCAGGAGGGGTAGCATAGTCCGGCCGAATGCGCGCGTCTCGAAAACGCGTGAGCAGCAATGCTCCGTGGGTTCGAATCCCACCCCCTCCGCCTGAGTGCGGGCTCCTTTATCGTCGCATAATGGCGAGTGCGATTTGACATTTTGATCAAATGTCAGTATACTAAGCCGCCACTGGACCTTGGCAGGCTCTGTGGTCTCGGGTGGTGGTCTGGTGAAGGGGCTTGGCAGGCCACCCTAGCTCAGCAGGCAGAGCAAGCGCCTTGTAAGCGCTGGGTCGTCGGTTCGAATCCGACGGGTGGCTCTGGGGAGATGTGCCCACGTAGCTCAGACGGCAGAGCACTCCCTTGGTAAGGGCGAGGTCATGGGTTCAAGTCCCATCGTGGGCTCTATCTGGTACGATGCCAGAGACAGGCGATTTTGAACAGCATCAGGAGGTTCTAGCATGGGGAAACAAAAATTTGAGCGGACGAAACCGCATGTGAACGTGGGGACGATTGGACACATCGACCACGGGAAGACGACCTTGACGGCCGCCATCACCAAGGTGTTGGGGATGAAAGGGT
>JASFHU010000085.1:0-10461 GCA_050123055.1 Anaerolineae bacterium | reverse complement strand
GGCGATGACAGCCGCCTATGGAAATGTTGCCCGCTTTGTGATAAGCTAACAGTACGGCATGGGGAATGCCGCAATTGTTCTCTACACGTTTCGGAAAGGTGAACCTTCCGAGGAGGATCAGATGCTACAAGGAGAAAAACTCACCTTGACCTATCAGGACGGTGATGCCACCGTCGACGCGGTGCAAGACGTTTCCATGGCCGTCGAGGATCACCAGTTCATCGGCATCCTGGGACCGTCCGGTTCGGGCAAGAGCTCACTGCTCTACCTGCTGAGTGGGCTGCGCCAGCCGACCGGGGGCGAGATCTACCTGGACGATCGGGCCTATGGCAAGATGTCGGACCGGGAGCGGGTGGCGCTGCGCCGTACCGAGTTTGGCTTTGTCTTTCAGCAACACTTTCTCATCAACTACCTCACCGCCCAGGAGAATGTCATGGTCGCCGCGCCGGAGCAGGACAAGGCCCACGCTGCCCAGGCCAAGGCACTGCTGACCGACCTGGGGATGGGCGACAAGCTTCACCGCTTCCCCTACGAGCTGTCCGGCGGCGAGCGGCAACGGGTGGCCATTGCCCGGGCCATGATCCACCGCCCGCGCATCATCTTTGCCGACGAGCCGACCGGCCTGCTGGACCGCCACACTGGCCTGCAGGTGATGGCCTTGCTGCGCGGTTACCGCCAGCAGGGCAGCCTCATCGCCGTTACCCACAACCCCGAGATCCTCAGCGAGGCCGACCTGGTGTTCACCTTGCGCGATGGGCGGATCGCGAATGTCAAGGACCGCGTGGCCCGTGCGGCGACCAACTCGGTGTGATCGGAGAGTCCCATGAACCCACTTTCGCCTCTGACCTACTATCGTCGCCACAAGCGGCGTGCCGCGCTGCTGATCAGTTTGATCATCCTGCTGACCGCCGGCCTCTACCTGATGGGAGCACTGGTATGGGGCGTCTATGTCGAGCCGGGGCGTCTGGCATATATGGCGCTGTCCAGGTTCAGCATGGTTACCCTGGGTTCCGGTGAGAACGGTCCGGAGCCGGCAATCGTAGCCCAGATCCAGGCCCATCCTGATGTCACAAATGTCATCCCGGCACGCATCATCAGGATCCAATTGCCCAGCATGATGTCGGGTGAGAGCTTCCAATTCGACCTCCTTGGTCTGGGGGAGAAGGATCTGCCCTACATCCTGGAAAGGTTCGGTGCCAAGCTAACAGGCGGTTATCTGCCCGAGCCAGGGACGAATGGGCTTGTACTTTCAAAAGATGTGGCTACCATGCTGGGCCTGAAGATAGGGGATGGCTATAACGCCCTCAGCTCAGAGCTCTATGCCAGTATGGACGCTCCCCCGGACGCCATTCCCTTTGGAGTGGTAGGGATTCTCGAGAGCGATGTGGAGATGGCGCTTGTCTCCCTCGAGTTTCTCAACGACCACGAGATCGCCAGCCAGTTTCCGGCCCGCTTCCTGGTCGTGGCCCGGGAAAACCGTGAAGGTGCCGTGGACAGCTACCTGCGAAGTGAGATCCAGACCGGCGGGGCATCTGTGCTGACGGCCGGCATGCTCGATGAGAGGATTGTGAATGAAGCCCTTCCAGGTCTCGTGTTGCTGCTGCCGGTCGTACTCGTGGTGACCGTCGCTTTTTCGCTGGTAGTGGTCGTGGTCAACCGGATCCAGAATGCCCGGCGTTTGCCAGAATTTGGCCTGCTGCACGCTTCGGGCCTAAGCAAACGGTGGCTGATCCTGCGCATGACCATGGAGACCGCTACCCTGGTCGTGATTGGCTGGGCGGCGGGGATTGGCCTGTCGTGGTTGGTCCTGACCCTTCTCAAGGTGGCCCTCTTTGTACCCCGGGGGCACGATCTCGACTTTATCGGTTGGGTACCGATCCTGCTTGCCCTGCCCATCCCGGCGACGGTGATCGGCTTCACCTTCATCAGTGTCAGGCGAACCCTCTCGCGGCTGGATCCGGTGGCCGTCGTCGAGCGGGGTGAGCTGAGCCTGGAGGGGGATCGGAGGCGGGGGCGAACGGCTCTTAAGGCGTCGCGCGCGAACTCGAGCAGTTCACGCGTGAACTCGAGGAGTTCACCAAGGCCACTGGCGTCAACAACCTTTTATGAGCGACATCGGCGGCAGGCTGTGCTGCTGATCAGTGGCATGAGCTTGATGATTGTGGCTGTCGCGCTGTTCATTTTTGTCCTGGCCGTAAGTGCGGATGCAAAAGAGCCGCTTCTGGGCTATCTGGGCCGGGTGAGCATGGTCCGTTCGCCCGGGGTCCTTGGGGGTCTCGATCCCGACGTCGTCGCCCGAGTTCAGGCTCATCCGGCGGTGGAACGGGTCATCCCCGTGGCCCCCCGGTCGCACATGTTGGGCGCCAATATCCCCCCCTTCACAGGTGCCGAGGCCAGTCCTTTCGGCGTCTATGCCGAGGATATGGCCTATCTGGTTGCGCTATACGATCTGGAACTGAAAGAGGGGCGCCTGCCACGCCCAGGGACCAACGAAATGGTCATTCCGGAAGCCCTCGCTCAGAACCGGGATCTCGAGGTTGGCGACGTGATCGGTGACCCAGATCAGCCCGCCTATCCTGGGGCCTCATCGCTCCCGTCTGTATTTGTTATCTCGGGTGTCTTTGCCGAGCCCACAGCGCCAGAGGATGGGAACTGGTGGGGCTTTGTCTCCCTCGAGTACCTGGAGAGGCTGGAGCCCTTCCCGATGCCGGACGTTCCGCCACTGATCGTCGTGCCCAAGGCGGGACAGAAGGAGGTCCTGGACGATTGGCTGGAGAACGAACTGGCCGGCAGGGATGCCTCTGTACTGACCTATCGCCAGCAGGTGGCCCGTGTCCGTCAAAACGCACAGAGCCAGATGTTTGCCATGGCATTGCTCCAGAGCGCCATCGCCCTAGTGACCGCCATCGCCCTGGCGGTGCTCAACTATATCCATATTTCGCAGCGACAAAGGGAGTTTGGCGTGTTGCACGCGCTGGGCTACGGCCGCCGGCAGTTGGTCGGGCGCGTGCTGCGGGAAACCGCCTTTACGGCGGCGATTGCCTGGGGCCTCAGCGCTATCATCATTCTGGCGGGGATGCTGTACCTCAGATTCGGTTTGTTCGCATCGCTCGGTTTGACATTCAACCTGTTCAACGCTAGCCCTTGGCTGTACACGATCCCCATCCCCGTTGCGGTGCTGGCTGTTACCACAGGCTCTACGGCCTGGACACTGTCCAAACTCGATCCGGTATCGATTATCGAGAGAAGGTAGTTTGAGCATGAACCCAAGGTCTGCTTTTGCCTATCTCTCCCGTCACAAGCGACGCACGCTGCTGCTGATGGCTCTCGTCTGTCTGGCCACGCTCGGGGTGTGTATCATGGTCCGCTTGCTTGACTTTCTGTTTGAACAGGTGGAGACCACTGAGCGCTACCTGACGCGGGTCAGCGTGGTCAGACCCCTCCGCGGTACGCTCGACCCTGGTGTCATGGCCCAGATCCGATCCCATCCCGACGTGGCGCGGGTGATTCCCAAGAACGATTTATCCATCGGCGTACCGCTGAATACCTCTGGCGGGTTTCCTGTCTTTGGCATCTCGGAAGCAGACGTCGAGATCCTCCTGGATACCTTTGACCTGCGCCTGAGGGAGGGACGGCTGCTCCGGGCACGAACCAACGAAATGCTCCTCTCCGAGGAGCTTGCCGAGATCTTGGAACTTCAGCCAGGCGATCAGCTCGGCCGGTCCATGGACGAGCGATACTTTGAGTACCTTCCGGAGACGATGACACTGGCAGGCATCCTGGAGAGGGATCCTTCTGCGCGAGCGGAAGGAGGCATTCGTCTGGGTCTGGTCTCTCTTGAGTTCCTCGACAGCCACGAGGTATATGCCTCCAGAACTCCCAGCCTGTTCGTCCTTCCCCAACCAGATCGCAAGGCCGCGATGGATCGTTTTCTCGAAAACACCGTTGATTCTACGCTTGCGGTTGTGTCAACCCACCGTCGAAGCCAGGAAGCTATGGCCTCGGGCATGCTCATATTCCGTCTGATATTTGGCGTGGTGGACGTTCTGGTCGCCGTTGTGATCGCGCTGGTAGTGGGGGCCATCAACCGTATCGCCTTGAGCCAGCGCACCAAGGAGTTTGGCCTGCTCCACGCTCTCGGATTCAGTCGCCAGTGGCTGGTTCGCCGCTTGACGCTGGAGATGGCCGTCGTGGCAGGGGCTGGCTGGATCGCCGGTCTGGCTCTTTCGTGGCTCCTGTTTGCCTGGCTCAAGCATGATCTCTTTGCCCCTCTGTTCGACATGGACTTGAGGAAACTCACGCCGCTCTGGTTTTCGGTACCCATCCCTTTGGTCGTGATCGCCTTTGCCTGCTGGAGCACAATGAGTACCCTCAGCCGCCTGGACGCGGTGTCCATTATCGACCGTGGTCAGCTTGCCATGGAACCCGGCGCTCCTCGCCGGACCAGGCGCTCACGGACAGAGCACTCGACAGCCAGGCCTCTCTCGTCCTGGACGTTTTATCGCCGCCACCTCCGCCGTGGTCTGACGATTGCGTTGACCATGGCCTTGATGATTGTGGGCGTTGCCTTTCCGGCTTTTCTCTTTGTACCAAGCATCGACATCAACAGGGTCCTCTTTGAGCAATTCCACTATATCAGTCTCGCGTCGCCGCGAATGGGGACCTCTATTGATCCGGGTGTGATGTCTCAACTTCAGACCCACCCGGCCGTTTCCAGGGTTGCACCCATCATCGAGTTGCACGTCTCCATCAGTCTGAAGCCCATGTTTCAGGGCAACACCAGCGTTTATGGTGTTGCCGAGGGCGATCTGCCAGCACTCGTTCAGGCCTGCGATCTAAGATTGGTGAAGGGGCGTTTCCCGGCTCCCCGCTCCAACGAGCTCCTTCTGACCGAGGCGGTGGCGATGAATCGTGGCCTGGGTATCGGCGATCGGGTGGGCCGCCCTGTCTATGATTACGACTATAGCATCCCAACCGAGATGGTGGTCGTCGGGATCCTGCGTCGGAATCCACAGGCCGGGGACATGTGGCTGGGGTTTGCTTCCTACGAGTACCTGACTAGCCACGAAATCTATGCCTCCCGGCCGGTCCAGGCCTTCATCCTTCCTGCGGAGGGGCGCAAAGCTGAGCTGGATGCCTGGCTTGAGGGAACGGTGGCCTCCGGACGGACTTCCGTTCAAACCTACGGCCTGTGGCTAGAGTCCCAACGGGAAGTGACGCGGACTCTGCTCCTCGTTTTCGGCGCCATCGAGGGCGTGGTCGCCGCTGTCGCGGCATTCGCCCTGGCAATCCTGAGCTACTTTTTCTTTAACCAGCGCCAGAGGGAGTTCGGGACTTTGCACGCCCTCGGCCATAGCCGGCGATGGCTCGTCCTGCGTACCATGGGAGAGGCGGTCACGGTCATCGCCCTTGCCTGGCTACTCGGTGCGGTCGTCTGTCTCGCCGGTTTGGTTTACATGCGGACCATCCTCTATGGTCCCTATGGCCTGGACCTGGATCTGCTCAATCCCGCCCCCTGGCTGTTCACCCTTCCGATGCCGCTAGCTGTCACCGCCGTCAGCGCCGGCCTGGTTGTCTGGATGTTATCCAGGCTCGACCCGGTGACGATCATCGAGAGGAGATCGTGAAACACCCATCGAGGATTGCCTGTCTGATGACCTTGGCGCTGGCCGTCCTCTGTGCGGCTGGCTGCCAGGTAGAAACGACACCAGAGCCAGGACTGACTGCCTCGATCGATCCCGTCAGCCAGTCCAATGTCGCAACGGGAGGACGTGTGACCGCCCTGGGCACGATCCTGCCGGCGCGGCAGCTCAACTTGAGCTTTCTCACCGCTGGCCCCATACTTGTTACCCATGTCCAGGTCGGCAGCGAGGTCAAGGCTGGGGACCTGTTGGCGGCGCTGGATCCGACAGACCTGGAGGCGGCCGTCCAGGAAGCCGAGGCTGCCCTGGCAGTCAGCGAGGCGTTGCTCCGCCAGGCCCAGGCCGGCCCGCTGGAAGAGGCAGTGGTCGTCGCCGAGGCCGAGGTCCAGCGGGCGCTGGACCAGTATGAGCGCGCCCAGGCCCGGGATCAACAAGCCCAGGCCCTATACCAGCAAGCCCTGACCCAGATCCATCCCCAGGAGGTCGCCATCGCCCAGGCCGACTACGATGCCGCCCTGGCCCGCTACCGGCAGGTCAAATCGGGCGCCAGCCCCAAGGCATTGGCGGCTAGCCGGGCCCAACGTCAGAAGGCAGAGATCGCTCTGCAACACGCCCAAGCAGCCTACGACCGGGTGGCCGGACGGCCGGATGTGGGCGCCAGCCCCGAGGCTGCTCTTCTCCAGGAGGCAACTATCGATTACCAGGCAGCCAAGTCCGAGTACGAACACCTGGTGGGCCCGCCCTCCCAGGAGGCCCTGCAGGAAGCACAAGCCCAGCTAGACCTGGCCCAGGCGCGGCTGAGGCTGGCCCAGATCAGACCGCTAGCCGAGGAGGAGGAGGCAAGTGCCAGCGGTGTGGCTGTGGCCCGGGCCCAACTGGACCTGGCGCGAACCGGACCACGGGCTGAGGATGTCACCGTCGTCGAGGCCCAGGTGCAGCAAGCGCGCGCTGTCCTGTCACACGACAAGCTGGCCCTGGCCCGTGCCGAGCTGCGGGCTCCCTTCGACGGCACCGTCTCGGCCGTCTACTTGCAAGGCAGCGAATGGGCTGCCGCAGGGGCACCGGTCGTCGAACTGTTGGATACCAGCCATTGGCGCGTGGAGACGCGCAACATCGGCGAGCTGAACATCGGCCGCGTCGAGGTGGGCCAGGGTGCCATCGTGCGGGTGATGGCTTTCCGCGGCGAGGAGTTACGCGGGCGCGTGGTCGCCATCTCGCCGGTCGCCGTGGTACAACAGGGCGACACGACCTACACGGCCATCGTTGAGCTCGATCCCACCGGCCTCAACCTCCGCCCAGGGATGAACGCCGAGGTGGAGATCGTCACCGAGTGAATACTTGTCCCGGCGCCCTCGCCAGTCTGTCGATGCCTTGACGATAACCGGTGTGCAGGGGCAGTTTGCCAAGAGGGAAACCCCGCGCTATAATGCCCAAAACCGGAGTGCGTCTATGAGTGATAGATTGGGTGGTGCAACCCCTCGGGAAGAGGTGTACAAAGCCATTGAGCACCGCAACCCCAGCTATGTCCCCGGCTGGCTGAGCTTTTTCGCCGGCGAAACCCGAGACCGGTACGGGGAGGCGCTGGCAGCGCTGAGCGACAGCCACCAGGATGACGTGGTGGTCGCGGTTTTGTCCACCTTTCCGCCGATGGCCGAGATGCCCCAGGGGTGGGCCGACGAGTGGTCGTGCACCTGGAACCACTCGCCGGACGGGGTCGGCGCGGTCAGCGTCGATAGTCCCTTGAGCCAGAGTTGGGAGCGGCTGTCGTGGTATTTGGAGCATGGTCTGCCGGGGCTGGGCCGGCGTGCCGATCTATTTGACCGGGTATCGGCCGCACGGGACGCCAACCCGGACCGGTACCTGATGGCCACAACCTACCTGGCCGTGTTCGAGCGGCTCCGCTGCCTGCGCGGTGCAGAGAATCTGATGACCGATTTCTACCTCTATCCCGACGAACTCGCCCTGCTGCGGGATGCCATCGCCCAGGAGTTCGCCGGGCAGATCCGGGGTATCGGGGCGCAGGGGGGCGATTCGGTACTTCTGGCCGACGATTACGGCACCCAGCGTGCCATGTTGATCAGCCCCGAGCACTGGCGGCTCTTTTTCCGGGACTGTTACGCCCGGCTCGTCGACGAGATCCACAATCAGGGTATGCACGCCTGGTTCCATAGCTGTGGCCATATCCGGCCCATCATCCCTGATCTGGTCGACATCGGCTTTGACCTGCTGCATCCCCTCCAGCCGTCGTCGATGGACCTGGCCGAGATCGCACATACCTTTGGCGGGCAGATCTGCTTTGGTGGAGGGATCGACGTGCAAGGCCTGCTGCCGGCGGCAGAGCCCGAGCAGGTGGCGGCCGAGATCCGGCGCCTGATCGATCTGCTCGACGGCCCTCAGGGTGGCTACTTGATGGCGCCCACCAATAGCATCATGCCCGATACCCCCCTGGAGAACATTGAGATCATGTACCGCACGGCCCGGGAGTACGGCCGCAAAAAGCGCCGGGCGAGCGCATGACCACCCTCACACCCCGCCAACGGGTGATCGCGGCCCTCAACCGGGAGGAGCCGGATCGGGTTCCGTTCGAGCTCTTTTTGGGCCTGACCCCCTCGCTGATGGAGACCTTTGTGGCCGAGACGGGACACCTGGACCCGGCCGAGTACTGGAACGTACCGGTCCGCTCCGTCTCGCACCGCCCACCGCCCGACTTTGAGCTGTGGCGCACCTACGCCGGATACTACCCCGACCGATTGCCTGCCGGGTCCAGCATCTCGCCCTTTGGCGTGGTCCGGACCTACGGCTCGACCGAGCACTTTCAGCGGAAACTTTGCCCGCTGAAGGATGCCACCCGGGTGGAGGAGGCGGTCGACTATCCCCTTCCCGACCCCGCGAACCCGGCTCGCTACGCCCATCTCAAGCCGGCGACGCAAGCCCTCCACGCGCGCGACCTGGCCGTTCAGGGGGAACTCTATGTCACCATCTTTGAGACAGCCTGGAGCATCCGGGGCTTTGAGCAGATGCTCACCGACCTGGTCCTGCACCCCGATTTTGCCGAGGCGCTTTTCGAACGATTGACGGCCCTGCGCGTGGTCGAAGCGCAGCAGATGGCCGCGGCCGGCGTGGACGTTCTGCGGCTCGGGGACGACGTCGCCAGCCAGGCCGGCATGCTGATGAGTCCGGCCCTGTGGCGCATCTGGCTCCGGCCCAAGCTGGCGCGCATCATTGAGGCGGCCAGAGCCATCAAGCCAGACATCCACATCTTCTACCACTCCGACGGGAACTGCCGGGCCATCGTGCCCGATCTCATCGAGATCGGAGTCACGGTGCTCAACCCGGTGCAGCCCGAATGCATGGATCCCGCGGGACTGAAAGAGGAATTCGGCGACCGGCTGGCCTTCTGGGGGACCATCGGCACCCAGTCCACCATGCCCCACGGGACTCCGGAAGAGGTTCGGGCGGTGGTCAGGGAGCGGATCGAGACCGTCGGCCAGGGGGGCGGACTGCTGATCTCACCCACCCATACCCTGGAACCCGACGTGCCGTGGCAGAATGTGCTTGCCTTTGTCGAGGCGGTGGGGGAGTTTGGCCGGTACTGAGACGACCCAGTTGGATGGGACGACGCCGCCGCTCAACCGACCGGCGGCGTCGTTAGTGCGTCAGCCTACTCTACAGTTACCCTCGTATAGACCTCGTGTCCCTTGCCATCCAGATCCTGGACGATAAAGCCGACGATATATTCGCCCGGGGCGGCATCCAGTTCCTCCCAGGTGAACATCTGGTCGCCAAAGGTCAGGGTGCCGCCAGCCTGGGCAGCAGCCTGTACGACCTTGCCGTTCTGGTCCAGGTCCAACCACCTTTGCGCCACGGTAAAGGTGTCGCCGGGCTGGGGAATGATCTCGCGGGGTGAGCCGGTCCCGCCTTCACCGGTAAAGCCAAAGACCTGCTTCAGCAGCCCATCGTTAAAGTAGAGGCGGGCGTAGCGGGACTCGCCACCGTCGGCGTAGGTATAGATCCCGTCCACGGTGTAGGTGGCATCCTCCCAGGAGGCGCCATAGGTCTGCGGGGTAAAGAGCGCCACCACCGAATCCACGCCGTCACTGATGGCAAAGACCACCGGCTCCCACTCGAACTCCATGGTGAACTCGCCCTCACCCCAATCGGGGTAGTACACGCCGTCGATCTCGCGGGTGTCGTCGCTCTCCAGATAGTCGCTGTCGGCGACAAAGATCGAGTTCGAGTCCTGGTCGTAAAAGCCGACGAACAGGAGGACGTAACCGATGTTCTCGCCGCTGATGTCGGTGCTCAGAAGCACCGGCTGGCCTGGGGCGGCCACGTCGTCCGAGAGGGTAATGGGAGAGACCTCGATCTGGCCGGCCCCCGGAGCGCTTACGGCTGCCCCTGGCTCAGGCGTGGCGACGGCAGCGGCGGCGGCCGACGGCTCGAAGGAACGTCCGGTGTAGTGATAGGCCAAAAAGTCGTCCCACAGCGACTCGGCGGCAAAGCGGCTGGCGATGGCCGTGTAGGACTCGGGGCCGGTCAGCGGCGAGCGGTAGAGCTGGGAGTTGGGAAAATAGATGGACAGGCCCGTCGCGCCGGGCTTTTTTGAACCGTGCCTCTCGGCGATGACTGCCCTGTCCAGGGAGGCCATCACGCGATCGGCCGCCTGAGCCACGTTGCTGTTGCCGCTCTCTCGTTTCAGCAACTGGGCAAAGCTGCCCAGGTCGATGTAGGATGGCGGCACCTCCCGGCCAAAGACGCTGGTGAATGACTGGGCGTAGCTCCGCGCCCGGGCTACGGCGGGCTGGTTCGCACCCTGCAG
>JASFHU010000084.1:0-10582 GCA_050123055.1 Anaerolineae bacterium | reverse complement strand
CAGTTGCCAGCGACCGATGCCGGCCACCGTCCAGGTCGACCCCCGCGGGAGCGACTCGCTTAGAAACAGCAAGTTCTTGGGCGAAGCAGGCAACGAACCTCGGCTGCCCAGCACAAAGTCAAAGTGCAGTGGCGGCGCTGCCAGTCCTTTGTCAACCAGCATCAGCGCGTTGGCGATCATGCCTGGCTCAAATATCTCCATCTCTGGTTTGGTGCCAGCCTGGACCATGGCGCTGGCCAGATGTTCGATGACCTCAAAAGAGTTGACGTAGACGCGGTCGGGAAAGTTCATCGAGCCGGTCGTGAGCGAGGCCATCTCGGGGCGGATCAGGCGCACGGCAGCCGCCCGGTCTTCTGGATCCATGCCCGCCCGTCCTCCGGTAGAGACCTGGACGATCAGGTCGGTACGCTGCCCGATCAGGTGGTGAATGCGGGCAAAGACCTGCGCATCCAGCGTGGGTCTGCCTGCCGCATCCCGAGCGTGGACGTGGATGAGGCTGGCCCCAGCCTCTCGGCAGCGGACGGCTGTCTCTGCGATCTCCTCTGGAGTCACGGGCAGGTGGGGGTTCATCTCCTTGGTGGGCACGTTGCCCGTGGCGGCGACGGTGATAATCAGTTTTTCCACTGCTTCATGCCTCTTCTTCTATGGGCTCGAGGGCGCCTCTGTCCTACCTTTTCGCCCGATCAGGGCAAATAGGTCACTTTGTGTTGGGTCCTGCTTTCCGGTGAGCGAGGGACAGCGGCTAATAGCCTTGAACCCATTGTCGAGGAGGACCGAGTTGTACTCCTCATCCGTATAAGCCTGCAGACTCTGAGCGTAGCGTGTCACCTTCCCGGTGGCGGCATCGACGATGTAGTAGCGGATCGTAGCCACGCTGCTCGACGCATCCCAGAAGCTTTCCTCTAGATAGAGGTGGGGACTATCTGAGAAGAGCTCCGATTGGGCAGAATACCAGAAAGGGCGCCTGCCCCCCAACCGTTCGATCACCGAGAAGGTATGGGGCTCGAGCAGCAGGATGCCCCCGTCGGCGAGTGCTCGATGCGCCTTCTGCAGGATGCTCATTGCCTCCGTGGGGCGAAAAACGTTGAACTCGCCAAAGATGAGCATGACCAGATCAAATCCGCTGCCATACTCCGCTGTCCGGATGTCCTGGTGCCGGTACGTGCAGCGGAGGCCGTCTTTTCTGGCCTCGGCTTCTGCGTGTGCGATCGAGGCCGGACCATAGTCGATGCCAAGGCAGTCGTGCCCGAGCCTGGCCAGCCGGGAGGAATACAGGCCGGGACCACAGCCCAGATCCAGGATCTTGGCCGAGTGCCCCGACAACAACTGGTGATGGATCCAGTCAACGTGCTGGTCGATGATCTCAAAGCGACGGCTGGCCGCGTCGTGCTCCTGGGTGAGATGCTCCTTGAGCATCCGCTGGCTAAAGGCCGGATCGTGCCACGGGATGTTGTCGCCTTCGCCCCAGGGAGCGGGCTCGGGCGCTCGATTTACAATGTCCAGCAATCTCATATTGAACCTTTGTCCTCTCTCACCTGGTGTCGCCGCCCTTCAGCGCGGCATATCGCCCAGAACGCCGAGCAGGACGTCTACCTCTTCGGCGGTATTGTAATGGGCCAGACCAACGCGCAACAGCCCGCCCTTCCCCTCCAGCCCCAGTCGCTCGGTCACGGCCAGGGCGTAAAAGTTGCCGTTCCAGGAAAAGATGTTGGCCTCCGACAGCCGCTGTGCGATCTCGTCCGGAGACAGTCCTTCCATGGTGAACGCTACAGTGGGCACGCGTTGGTCGAAGCGCTGCGGGTCGGTGATGCCATAGATCCGCAGCCCCGGAATCTCCTGCAGGCCGCCCACCAGGTGGTGACAGAGCCCGCGCTCGTAGCTGCGGATGGCGGCCATGGCGGTCTTCAGATCCAGGTGACGGCCCTCAAAGTCGGGAAACTGGACCTCGAACTCGCCGCCAAAGCGCCTGCCGACCGACGCCAAATAGTCGACGGCAGCGATGGTCCCGGCCATGGCTTCGAAACTCTGGGTGCCGGTCTCGAACTTGTGCGGCGGAGCGTCGTCGGCGGGGCGCACTTTGTAGGCGGGCAGCGACTCCAACAGGTTGTAGCGGCCGTACAGAACACCCTGGTGAGGACCAAAGAACTTGTAGACCGAGCAGACCAGAAAGTCGCAGCCCAGCGTCTGGACGTCGATGGGACCGTGCGGGGCATAGTGGACCGCGTCCACATAGACCCAGGCCCGGGCGGCGCGGGCCAGCTCGATGACCCGGGGCAGGTCGTTGATCGTGCCAACCGCGTTGGAGGCGTATCCCACCGCCACTATCCTGGTGCGCGGGGTGATGGCTTCCTCCAGACCGGCCATGTCCAGGGTGCAATCGCCAGGATCAAAATCGACCTGGCGGACGATGGCGCCTTGCTCCTGCAAGGAGAGCCAGGGGGCGATGTTGCCGTCGTGATCCAGGCGGGTGACCACCACTTCGTCGCCAGGGGAGAGAGTCCGTCCGATGGCCCGGCTGAGGCTAAAGGTCAAGCTGGTCATGTTTGGACCAAACACGATCTCTTCGGGGCGCGCGGCATTGAGCAGGTCGGCCATGGCCTCGCGAGCCGCGTCGACGGTATCGTCGGTGCGCTGGCTATACAAGAAAGCGCCGTGGACATTGCTGTTTGCGTCGGTCAGGTAGCGCTTCATGGCCTCGATGACCGTGCCGTGTACCTGGGTGCCGCCCGGGCCGTCCAAAAAGATGAGTGGCCGTCCTCCCGCCGTCTGCTGCAGTGCTGGGAATTCGGCTCGAAGTTCGGTGACTGCTGCTTCATTCAGTGTCATGTTGTGCTCCTTGTGCTCTGTTTGGCTTAGCTTGCCAAGTGGCTTGGGTCCTGTGCTTGGGCTCGAATGGCGGTGGTGGGTTTGGTACCCAGGCCGGGGCCGGTTTGGGTGCCGGATCGGAGCCGTAGAACACGCGGTCCAGCCACAGGACGGCGCGGCGTGCTGCCCCCGATCGGCGAACGGTCCATCGTACCATGTTGTGCGGCAGGCTCCTGGCGTAAGAGTAAGGACAGAGGGCCATGCATCGGGCGCAGTCCGTGCCGGTCACGCACCAGTAGCGATAGCAGATATCCTGGTTGATGCGCCAACGTAGCGCGCCGTCGATCTCTTGGCGGTCGCCCGCGGGGATGGCACGTACCGGGCAGGTATCGGCGCACTTTTTGCACACCTGGCAAAAGTCGAGGACCGATGGGTCGTCCGTGCGTGGATCTGGGACCAGCGGCAGGTCGGTGGTGACAACCCCCAGGCGGACGCGGGGTCCCAAGGTAGGCGTCATGAGCAGACCCATGCGGCCGATCTCGCCCAGGCCGGCATCGCGGGCCACCAGCGGTGCGACGACGCGATAGTTGCCGTCGATGTGGGCCCGGGCCTCGTAGCCCTGCGAACGCAGAAAATTGCCCAGTTGGATGGCAATCTGCGCGGCATTTGCATATTGCCGCGCTGTCTCGAGGCAGGTAGGCGAAGCAGGAGACGTGCCCACCATGGCATGGTCCATCTCGACGGTGAAGGCAATGGCGGTTTGGTGCTCCAGGGTGATCGGCGCGCCGTACACGCCACTGCCGCGGCCGACGTGGGTGTAGACGTGGTAAGGCTTCAGTTCGGTGATGCCCACCGTGTCGGCGCCCCAATAGCGGGCCAAGTTTTTGACATAAGCAGTCATGGCCGTGCTCTGGTGCTCAGTCTGGTCCGTGGCCACCGGACCGTTTACCGCATCCCGCATGGCCCCGATCAGGTCAAAGGCAGCGTCAGTGGCGGCGAAAACCAGCGGATTGGCCTGGCTGGCGTCGGGCGAGAGCAGTCCGGGTAGGGAGCGGCTCTTGTCGTCCCCCGCCTTGTTCTCCGGTCGCCTGGCATAGTAGGCTTCATAGTCGGGCGTGCCCGGTTCCAGTTTTGCCCGGGCGAACATGATGTCCCGCTCGTCAATGCGCGTCTGGGGCACGTCATTGCCCCGCTCGATACGGCCGATGGGAAGCAGGAACAGGATCATACCGCTGGCGATGGCAACGGCGACGATGCCCAACAGGGCCAGGCGAACCGGGGTGGGGAATAGCGGGGCCAGAAAAAAAGGCAACGACAGGGCGATGGCCAGGCCAGCAGCGACGCGGGCCGCCCGGCGCTCCCCCTCGCGGACGGAGGTCAGGCTAAAGGCGCCAAGGCCAAGGAGCGTGACCAGGCCGGCGGCGATCAGCAGCAATCTTGTGATGTCCATGATCGATCGAAGCCTCTCTATCCTTCCCCCTCTGACGGCAAGAGAGGGGCAAGGTGACGGGCTTATGGCTGGCTGGCCAGGCCGCCAGCGATCTCCCCGCCATCAAGTACAAAACACTGTCCAGTGATAAAAGTCGCGTCGTCTGAGGCAAGAAAGGCAAACAGCGCGGCCACATCCTCGGGTCGTCCCAACCGGTTCAGGGGCAACTTGGCGGCAAAGGCGCGCTGCATCTCGGGTGTATACTCGGCTTTCTGCATCGGCGTCAGGATCCAGCCGGGGCAGACGGCGTTCACCCGCACCGATGGCGCCAGCTCCAGGGCCATAGAGCGCGTCAGCTCGATGACGCCAGCCTTGGAGGCGTTATAGTCGGCATAGTAGGGGTAGCCCATCAGGCCGTTGGTCGAGCCCATGTTGAGGATGGTGCCGCCCTCGCCGGAGAGCATCCGTCGCGCTGCCTGCTGAGCCACAAAAAACACGCCGTTGAGGTTGATGTCGATGACCTGGCGCCATTCCTGGGGCGTGATATCGACAAATCCATGCCGGATGCTGATACCGGCGTTGTTGATCAAAATATCCGGCCCTCCGGCCAGCTCGTCCAGCTCCTCAAACGCTCGGGCAAGATCATCAGGATCCGCGACGTCGGCCCGGATGGTGGCCTGCAGGGCCGGCAGTTCAGCCCGTATCCGGTTGAGCGCTCCTTCGTCCAGGTCCAGCACGACGACGCGCGCGCCCTCCTCGAGAAAGCGTGCCGCCGTCGCCATACCGATGCCGCCCGCGCCACCGGTGATGAGCACCCGTTTGTTTTCTAGACCGCGCATGTCACTGGCTCCTCGCTCTCCGATCGCTTGCTAGCGGAGGATAAATCCGTCCCGCATCGGGTCGGCCGGATCCAACAGAAACTCGTGGCGACCGGTGATGTGGGCTGTTCCTTCGACCTCGGGGATGACAGCCGGGTGGGAGCCAAAGGTCGTGGTTTCTACGATGCGCCCCGTGAACCGGCTGCCGATGATGCTTTCCACGACCATCGGCTCGCCGGCCTCGATCTCGCCCCGTGCGTGGTGGATGGCCAGGCGTCCGCTGACGCCGGTCCCGGTTGGACAGCGATCCACCTCGCCTTCGGCAAAGATACAGACGTTTCGGCTGTGCGCCCCGCTGTTCTGCGGCGCCCCGACAAAGATGGTACCGTAGAGGAAGCTCAGGTCGGGCTCAAAGGGGTGGGCAATGGATCGGCTGTCCATGACCGCTTTCTTGATGGCGATGCCCTTTTCGATGAGAGGGCGGAAATCCTCCGGGGTGCAGGTGACGCCCGCATCCTTGGCCTGCACAAAGGCATAGAACGCGCCGCCAAAGGCGAGGTCGTAACGGATCTCGCCCAAGCCGGGCACCTCGACGACCTGGTCCAGCGCCAACACAAAGGATGGTACGTTGTGAAAGCGGACGCTGGTCACCTGGCCCTCCTGAGCCCGGGCATGAGCCGTGATCAGGCCGGCCGGCGTGTCGATCCTGATGGTCGTCTCGGGGGCGGTCATGGGCAGCAGGCCGGTGTCCAGCGCCACCTTGGTGATGCCAATGATGCCATGGCCGCACATGGTGCTATAGCCTTCGTTGTGCAAAAAGAGGACGCCAATGTCTGCCTCGGGGCTGGCGGGTGGGGTGACGATGCAGCCGTACATGTCGGCGTGGCCCCTCGGCTCCCACATCAGCGCCCTGCGCAGGTGGTCCAGGTGCTGGCGAGCGTAGCGACGCCGGGCCAGGATAGAATCGCCTGGCACGTCGGGGTACCCGCCTGTGATAACCCGGAACGGCTCGCCACCGGTGTGGGCGTCTATGGTTGTGATCTTGAGCCAATGTTCCGGGGGAGCCCACTCCCGCATTTTTCTTAGCATACTCTCCCTCCCGCCCGAATGCTATCGGGCAAGCTCTCTCGCCGGTCTGCCCTGGATCCCATATCCTCACCCTGCCAGCCCGCCGCCGTCGACCACCAGGACCGTGCCGGTGACAAAGGCCGAGGCATCGCTGACCAGGTAAAGCACCGCCTGGGCTATGTCTTCCGGTCTGCCGATCCGTCCCAGGGGGCGGTCTGCCGCCTCGGCCAGAAACTCGTCCTCCGTCGCACCTAGCTGTTGCGCCTCGTTCCGCAGCATGCCCGTGTCGGTGTCGCCGGGACAAACACAGTTGACCCGGATATTCTGCGCGCCGTGGTCGAGGGCCATGGCGCGGGTCATGTTCACCACGGCGCCCTTCGAGGCGCAATAAGAGACCGCGTTTCGTCCGCCGGTCAGGCCCCAGCCTGAGCCGGTGTTGACGATGACGCCCCCGCCGTTGGCGGCCATGACCGGGATAGCCTGCCGGCTCATCAGAAAAATCGACTTGACGTTGACGGCCATGACGCGGTCCCATTCCTCCTCGGTGGTGTCCAGGACATCCGCCCTCCGGATGATGCCGGCGTTGTTAAAGAGAAAGTCCAGACCGCCTAATTCTTCCACCGCGTATCCCACCGCGCGCTCGCAGCTTGCGGCCTCGGCCACGTTGCACAGCACAAAGGTGGCCCGGCCACCACCATCCACTATCTGCTGGACAACCTCCCGCCCTCCCGCTTCATCCAGGTCTGCAACAGCCACCGCTGCGCCCTCTCGGGCCAGGAGAACCGCCGTCGCCCGGCCGATACCCGACGCGCCGCCGGTGATCAGGGCCACTTTCCCTTTCAGTTGCATCGTACAGATACCCCCTCAGCGATGCGCCGCACCACTAGCCTGCTACCTTGCGCACCGCTCTCTCGTTGTAGCCCGTCACCACGGTGGTATAGCCGCTGAGACTCTCGTCCACGGCTCGGTCGCCAGTATCGACCAGCAACGGCTGCGTGCCCAGGGCATGGAGCTTGTCCGGCGTGCTCACCACAATGATGTTCTCGCGCCCCACCTTTTCGATGACCCGGGGGCTGATCTGCTGGTTTCCCCGCCCAAAGATATAGCCCTGTCCCCCAATGGGCGTGACAATGATCTTGGCCTTTTGCCCTTCCAGCAACGCGAGAAGCTGCGACTCGTTGGCGTCGGCTGCAATCACCCGTGCCTTTGTCTCTTCTCCTGCCCCTTTGATCACCACGTCCACACCGAGCAGTGTCTTGTCCAGGCCCAGCTCATCGGTGATGGCCCGCGTCGTGGTGCCCGGCCCAATGATGTACAGGATACCCTCTTCCATATTGCCGGCGATCTCCTCGGCGATGGCTGCTGCTGCAGCTCCCTCGCCGACGCTGGGCATCTTTTGGCTCTGCACTAGCCTTGTCTGGAACGGGATCTTGAGGTAGCCATACAGCCTGACCGAAAGCGAATTGTGACGAAAGGCTTCCTCGTCAATGTCCATCACCTCCGCCTCGCGGAGGCCAGTCACCCTCCCCCGGAGGTAGAGCGCGGCCAGTTCGCCGGCGCTGCGGGGGTGGGTGGCATAGACCGCTGAATGGATCTTGACCCCGGCCGGTATGCCAAGCACTGCCACGTTCAGGCCAACCGCATGGTACACGTCGCGGGCGGTGCCGTCACCGCCAGCAAAGAGGATGAGATCGACATTGCGCTGGAGCATCTCGCGGGCGGCGTTTCTGGTATCCTCCGCCGTCGTGCTCCCAGGCTCGATGGAGCCGATGACGACCGGAGCAAACCCACAGGCTCGTGCAACGTCTTCGCCCATCTCGCCGGGAGAGGTGAGGACCCGCAGATCCGCCAGCGGGCGGAGCCTCTCCATGGCCTCCATGGCCCGGTCCAGTGCCCGGGGCACCGCTCCCAGCGCCCTCGCCTGCTGTTGGATCTCTTCCCCGTCGCTACCCTTCAGCCCTACCCGGCCTCCGATTCCGGCCACCGGGTTGACGATCAGCCCCAGTGTCTTGACCTCGGCAGGGTCCAGGCGCTCGGGACGACCAGCCGCCACCGATTCCTGTTCCACACTCATCCCTCTCTGCTCACTTCCCAGGATCCCCCTCGGGCCTGTGTTTCTTGAGGTACGCCCGCCAGGTGACAGCCCAGAGGTCCGGGTCGTCCAGCGGGGCGTGGTCGACGGTGTGGATGGTGCTGTTGTGCGGTGCGGCCTTGATCAGGTCCGGATCGGTACGCGCTTCGCCAGCCACGTGGGTCAGGACGTCGGCGTACTCGTCCAGCTCCTGCTTGGAATACGACTCCGTCGGTTCCAGCGTGCAGGGCTCGGGCACGACAAAGGGGTGGTGGCTGGTCCAGTAGTGCAGGCCAAAGTCGGCAGCGCGCAGCCCGATCTCTTCCGAGTGGACGCCCGTCTCTTCCTGAAGCCCTTGCCAGCTATAGCGGACCTGCTCGATACGGCGCTTGCCCTTGGCATAGGGGGCGCTGACACCCGGAATCTGTAGCATTCTGTTCAGCAGGTAGTTGTTGTTCAGCACCGAGATCTCGGCCACCTCGCGCAGGCCCTCTTCGCCAAGGCTCATGACCCAGGCATAGGCCTTGAGGATCACAGACGCGTTCCCATAGAAGGGACCGATCTTGCCGATGCTGTCGGGCCGGTCAAAGTCCAGATAGTACTGTTCCCCGTCAAATGCCACGACCGGCACCGGCAGGAACCGAGCCAACTCTTGGCTGGCCCCGACCACGCCAGCTCCCGGCCCGCCACAGCCGTGGGGCGTGGAGAAAGTCTTGTGCAGGTTAAAGTGACACAGGTCAAATCCGGCCTCCCTGGCCCGGGTAATGCCCAGGATGCCGTTGGCGTTAGCCTGGTCGTAGGCGCACAGGCCGCCCGCGTCGTGGACGATCTGCACGAATTCGGCGATCCTGGGATTATAGATGCCGGTATCCTCCGGATTGGTGATCATCAGGCCCGCTGTCCGCTCCGAAACGGCCGCCTTAAGCGCCTCCAGGTCGGGATAGCCCTTCTCGTCGGGATAGAGGGTGATGACCTTGTAGCCGGCCGTCTTGGCACAGGCAGCGTTGGAGGGATGGGAAAAGATGGTGGTAATGATCTCGTCCCGCTGCTCCGCTTCACCTCTGGACTCGTGGTAGGCGCGGATGATGGAGGTGTTGGCATAGATCGCCGCCGAGCCGGCGCCAGGTTGCAGGGAGAACCGGTCGAGACCCGAGATGGCCCTGAGAATCTGCTCAAAACGGACCATCATCTCCAGGATGCCCTGCACGGTTTCCTGGGGCTGCAGAGGATGGAGGTCGGTCATTTTGGGTGAGGCGGCCAGTTGATCGTTGATCTTGGGGCTGTATTTCATGGTACAGGTGCCTTGACCGACGTCGATGTTGAGATCTGCGCCCAGGTTCTCCTGTGAGAGCCGGACATAGTGCCGCAGCACCTGGGGCTGTGACATCTCGGGCAGCCTGGGGGGCTGCTGGCGGCGCATCTTTTGCGGCAGGCTTGACGTTGGGTCGTCGACCTGGTCTCGGATTTCCTCCTCGACCGGTGGTACGAGGATGCCACGCTGGCCCGGCTGGCTGAGCTCAAAGATGACCGGTTCGTCCCACCGGGCCTGGTGGAAGCGCCGTAGGTTCAACCTACCATCGGTAAAGCGGTGTTGGCTGATCTCGTGGCTCATTTCGTGACAACCTCCTTCAGCGTGGCAGCCAGTCGGTCAATCTCCTCCTGGCTGTGGGCTTCGGTCACACAGTACAGCGCGCTCTGGCCCAGGGCCGGGAACTCGAGGCTCAGGTCCTTGCCGCCCAAGATTCCCTCCGCCAGCAATGCCTGGTTGATCTCGGCCACCGTCTGGCCGGTGCCGTCCAGGTTGACGGCAAACTCCTGAAAGTGGGGGGAGCGGTAGATGGGTGCTGTCACACCCTCCAGTCTATTCAGTTGCATCATCGCATAGCGCGCCCGGGCCATGATGCCTTCGCCGATTTCGACCATACCCTGCGGTCCCATGAGGGCCAGGTATACGCCGGCGGTAATGCCCCACAGGGCTGCCGCTGTGCCGACCCACTCCTTGCCCTCCTCTCGAACGGCGAACGAGGTCCGCTCGTAGGCCACGTCGCCGAAACCATACTCGCCCGGGACCCGCGTCGGCGCGATGCCAAAGAGCCGCGATGGGTACTCCATCACGAACCTCTCGTCATCGTGGGTGGCGATAAAGCCGCCGTGTCCGCCGCCGAACTGCATGTGGATACCCAGTGGCTGGATGTCGCCGCAGACAATGTCGGCGCCATAGTCGGCCGGCGGCGTCAGGGTGCCCAGCGAGATCGGATCGACGGCCACCACGCTGAGGGCGCCGGTCTCGTGGGCGATGTGGGCGATCTCCTCACCCTGCGTCTCGACGAAGCCGAGGTAGGACGGATTCTCAAAATAGACGGCCGCGGTCTGGGTCGAGATCTCTGCCCT
>JASFHU010000083.1:0-10614 GCA_050123055.1 Anaerolineae bacterium | reverse complement strand
CTGTGCTATCATTGCGCAACTTTTTCTCAGGAGTGACGCAATGTCGGGCCGGGGGCCGAACCATAGGCAATTGAATACGCTGCTTGCGGGCTTTGGTCTGGGGGATGGCGTGACGTTGCGCCCGTCTGTCGGGAATCCTGTTTTTGACAACTTGATTGGCACCACTACCACCACTACTACGATGCGCTGGCATCAGCCTGGCGCTCTGCGCGGAGGGGGCCTCAAGTAGCCGACCCGCAACAGCCTCAGCGGGTTCTCGAGAATCCAAGGGAGCGTGGAGCTACAGGCAACACGCTCCTTTTGCTGTTCAGAAGGGAGAAGAGTGTTATGGGAGGAGCAGAGATAACTACACTGGTCATGAAGTTTGGCGGCACGTCGGTCGGCAGCCCCGAGGCGCTCAGACAGACGGCTGCCATCGTGCTGGAACAGTCGCAAAAGTGGGATCGCCTGATCCCCGTGGTTTCGGCGATGAGCGGGGTGACCGATGCCCTGACCAAGGGAGCGCTGAGCGCTGCCTCGGGTGACGAAGGGACCTACCGGGCGATCGTGGCCGATCTCCGGGTGCGGCACTACCGGGTGGTCGACGAGCTGCTGGATCAGGATGGAGAGCGCGCCAGGTTGCTGGCGATGGTGGACGACTATCTGGATGAGTTTGCCTCGTTCTGCCATAGCGTGCACGTCCTGGGGGAGGGTACACCCAGGGCGATGGACGCGATCACTTCGCTGGGCGAGCGGATCAACGCCCGCATCCTCTCCGCTCTGCTCCGGCAGAAGGGGGGGCAAAGTGAGGCGGTAGACGCCACCGATCTGATCGTCACCGACGAGACCTTCCAGAATGCTGTACCGTTGATGGAAGCAAGTCGCGCCCAGACTGCTGCCCGGCTGGGTCCGATGTTGGAAGAGGGAAGTGTCCCGGTGGTGACCGGATTCATCGGCGCTACCGAGGGCGGTGCAACGACGACGCTGGGGCGGGGCGGCAGTGACTATAGTGCCGCCATCCTGGGCGATTGCCTGGATGCTGACGAGGTCTGGATCTGGACCGACGTGGATGGTGTGATGACAGCCGATCCACGGATCGTGCCCCAGGCCCGGGTCATCCCCAGGCTTTCCTACAGCGAGGTGAGTGAACTGGCCTATTTCGGGGCCAAGGTGCTGCACCCCCGCACGATCCGGCCGGTTATCGAACGGGGAATTCCGCTGTGGGTCAAGAATACGTTCAACCCCACCTTTGCCGGGACTCGGATCGACCGGGAGGCACAGAGCACACCGGTCACGGTCAAGGCGGTGACGGCCATTGAGGGGCTCAGCCTGGTGACGGTGGAGGGGCGGGGCATGATGGGCGTGCCCGGAATCGCCGCGCGCACCTTTGCGGCGGTGGCCAGCCAGGGGGCCAGCGTGCTCATGATCTCCCAGTCCTCGTCCGAGCAGTCTATCTGCTTTGTCATCCCCACCCAGGCAGCGCCACAGGTCATCCAGGCCATCGAGGCCGAGATGGCGCTGGAGCTGGCGCGGCGAGACGTGGACCGGATCTGGTCCATGGATGATATGGTGATCGTGACCGCGGTGGGGGCGGGAATGCGCAGCACGTGGGGTGTGGCTGCCCGTGTCTTTGGTGCCTTGGGCCAGGGTGAGATCAATGTTATCGCCATCGCCCAGGGGTCCTCTGACTGCAGCGTGTCGCTCGTCGTCGCTGCGGAAGACTGTGCTCAAGCGGTGCAGCAAATCCATACGGAGGTGATCATCAATGGCAACAACGAGGAATAGAATACCGGTCGCTATCCTGGGTGCTACCGGGACGGTGGGGCAGCGCTTTGTGCAGCTCTTGGATGGGCATCCTTGGTTCGAGATCGCGGCCCTGGCAGCCTCGGAGCAGAGCGCTGGACGTCCCTTTGCCGAGGTTTCCAAATGGGTCATTCCCGGCGACCCACCAGGCGGAGTGGGAGAGATGATCGTCCAGCCACTGGAGCCGAGTCTCCCGGCCCGCCTGGTCTTTTCGGCGTTGCCGGGGTCGGTGGCGCGCAAGATCGAGCCTGAATTTGCCCGGGCCGGGTACGCCGTGTGCTCCAATGCGTCTGCCTATCGCGAGGCGCCGGGTATCCCGCTGCTCATCCCGGAGGTCAACGACGCTCACCTGGCCATGATCGAGCAGCAGCGCGCCGATCGGGACTGGCCTGGGTTGCTGGTCGCCAGCCCGAATTGCACCGTCACGGGCATGGTGATGCCACTCAAGCCGCTGGACGATGCGTTTGGTGTGCGGCGGGTGTTCGCTGCCTCCATGCAGGCCATCTCGGGTGCGGGCTATCCTGGTGTGGCCTCGCTGGACATTCTGGGTAACGTAGTGCCGTACATCGGTGGGGAGGAAGAAAAGATCGAACAGGAGGCGCGGCTGCTGCTGGGCCGTATGGTGAATGGCCAGCGGGTCGAATCGGACGTGGTCGTCAGCGCCCAGGCCAACCGTGTTCCGATCCTGGATGGCCATACGGTCTGCCTTTCGATAGGCTTCGAGGAGCCACCGTCGCCCGAGGCGGCGATCGAGGCGCTGGCTGACTACCGTGGTGCGGAAGTGGTGCGCCAGTTGCCCAGCGCACCGGAACGTCCCATCGTCGTGCGCCCGGAACCGGACCGCCCCCAGCCCCGGCGGGACCGGGATGCCGAGGGGGGGATGGCGGTCAGCGTCGGGCGGGTGCGGCCCTGCCCGCTGTTGGACCTGCGGTTGGTGAGCGTTTCCCACAACACGCTGCGTGGTGCAGCAAGTGGCTCGATCCTGAATGCTGAACTTCTGGTCGCCTCAGGGCTCATCGAGTAGGCGGCAGACCGAGCTTAAAGGCAAAGCGCCATGGCGGTGAGCATTGAACGGGCGACCGTGGACGATGCCCAAGAGATTCTGGCCCTGCAGAAACTCGCCTATCTGAATGAGGCGGCTATCTATGACGAGTATGGCATTCCGCCACTCACCCAGAGCCTGGAAGAGCTGCAGGCCGATTTTATGCGGCAGGTCTACTTGAAGGCTGCGCACGATGGCCGCATCATCGGCTCGGTACGAGCTCATGAACGGGAAGGGACTTGCTTTGTGGGCAGGCTGATTGTGCATCCCGATTCTCAGAACCGGGGCATCGGGAGCCGGCTGATGGAGGAGATCGAGGCTGTGTTTGCCCAGGCCGGGAGGTTTGAGCTGTTCACCGGTCACCGGAGCGAGCGCAACCTGTACCTCTATCAAAAGTTGGGCTACCGGCCCTTCAGGCGCGAGCAAGTCACCGCTGCGCTGACGCTGGTTTACCTTGAAAAGACCGTTCAAGATATACAATCCTGAGTCTGTCTGGAGGTTACTGGAGATGCAAAACTATGGACGCGCGTCGGTGCATGAATTCCTGGGCGATTTTGTGGTCTATCGGAACCTGGTGCCACAGGATGAGCGGCTACCATCCCTGGCAGGGGTCCGGCCCCTGGTGGGGCTTCCGGACGAACTGGTCCCGCGCAAGAGCGCCCCAGAGTACGCGCAGGTCATCGCCTACCTGTTGCGGCAGGCGCGGGCGCTGGACAGGCCCGGCGTTCCCATCGAGCGGCTGGTGTACGTGGGTGACACGCATCTGAACGACGGCACTGCCTTTGCCAATATCTGCCAGGCCGGGGATTGGCCCGGTCTGGCGTTCATCGGTGCCGAGCGCGACGTTCCGGCAAAGGTGGAGATCGTCGAGCAGGCGGGACGGAAGCTGTTCCTGGCCAATCGCTGGTCGGCGTTGGCCGACTTTGACCGCTTCTGCCGGCAAGAAGGGGTGTGGCTGGATGAGCGGGCGGCCGTGATCGTGGACCTG
This sequence comes from Anaerolineae bacterium, assembly GCA_050123055.1. Classification (GTDB taxonomy): domain Bacteria; phylum Chloroflexota; class Anaerolineae; order JAAYZQ01; family JAAYZQ01; genus JASFHU01. Next base: position 6,802 of record JASFHU010000083.1, on the reverse strand, counting down.
GACAAAACGGCGCTGGGGGCGCGGGGACGCAACGACCACGTCATCGACGGGGCGCGGGTCGAGGCGGTACGGCGCACCGTGGGTGACCTGTTGGGGGAGGGCTTTGATCCGGCGAGCTTTCAGGCCGCCTACGACATTCTCAACCAGCCCGAGTACCATTCCTTCACTTCGGACAACCAGGACTATTTGGCCTACATCTGCCTGATCCTGGGCAGCGGTCTCTACGCGCTGGGGCCACTGGTGGATGAGGTGGATGCCGGCCGGATGGTGAGCTTTCAGCAGTTCATCGACGAGGTTGAAGTGCGCGCCGGGGAGCTGCCCGCCGACCTGCGCCGCATCCACGCCGGCATCTATGGCTGCACGCAGCAGGGCGATCCGACCCCTTTCAAGGCATTTCGCTATAACGAGTACCTGACGACGGTGGGGGCGATGGGATGCCTGGAGGACGGGGCGCTGGTGTCGGAGCTGCTGGCAGACGAGATCGTCATCACCCAGGAGGTAAGGGAGGTGGCCCTGGCCTGGCGCGGGCAGGGCGCACTGTTATTCGGTCTCTCTGACAAACCCGACGAGGCCTCGATTCCGCAAGGGGCGCAAGCCGCCCAAGGGATGCAGTCGATACACCAGGTGGAAACCCACGCGGTGGGGGCGTGACTTTAGATGACATAAGACGAGTGGCAGGGTCCTGCCCCGCGGGCGGGTTGATGTACGAGGGAGGTGCGAGCATGAGCTATCACAGTTGGCTGGAGTGCATCCGTGGCTGCGGACGCCGTTATTCAGTCTATGACGTTGTGTACCGCTGTGAGGACTGTGGGGGATTGCTGGACGTCGAGCACGATCTGGAAGCGCTCAGAGATCGCAGTGGGGCCGAATGGCGGCAGCTCTTTGACCGGCGGACGCGGTCCAACGAGTGGCCCTACGGCAGCGGTGTGTGGGGCAAGAAGGAATGGGTCTGTCCGCAGGTCGATAACGAAAATGTGGTGTCGATGTACGAGGGACACACCAACTGCTTCTGGGCGGAGCGACTGGGACACGAGATCGGCGTGCCCGATCTGTGGGTCAAGCTGTCGGGCAACAGCCACACGGGGTCGTTTAAGGATCTGGGTATGACGGTGCTGGTGTCAGTGGTGCGGCAGATGATGCGCATGCCAGCCTCCGACGGCGGCAAGCCGATCCGGGCCGTTGCGTGCGCTTCCACGGGTGATACCTCGGCTGCGGTGGCTGCCTATGCGGCGGCAGCGGGCATCCCGGCCATCGTTTTTTTGCCACGGGGCAAGGTCTCGACGGCGCAACTGGTTCAACCCATTGCCAACGGCGCGCTGGTGCTGGCGCTGGATACCGATTTCGACGGTTGCATGCGCATCGTGCAGGAGGTTACTGCCGACCAGAGCATCTACCTGGCGAACTCGATGAACTCGCTGCGCATGGAGGGACAAAAGACGGTGGGCATTGAGATCTTGCAGCAGTTCGACTGGGAGGTGCCGGATTGGATCATCATCCCCGCCGGCAACCTGGGCAACGTGAGCTCGCTGGGGAAGGGGCTACTGATGATGCGGGAATTGGGCCTGATCGACCGCTTGCCTCGGATCGCCTGCGCCCAAGCAGCCCATGCCAACCCGCTCTATCTGAGTTTTCTGGCCGGGTTCGAGGAGTACCGGCCCGTGGCGGCAGAAAAGACTCTGGCCAGCGCCATCCAGATCGGCGCGCCGGTCAGTTACGAGCGGGCGGTGAAGGTCCTGCGTGCCTTTGACGGCGTGGTCGAGGAGGCGAGCGAGGACGAGCTGGCCCACGCTGCCGCCCGGGCCGACCGGGCCGGGCTGTACAGTTGTCCACAGACGGGCGTGGCCCTGGCGGTCCTCTTCAAGCTGATAGAGAGGGGCGATGTCCAGCCCGACCACCGGGTGGTGGTCATCTCGACGGCCCACGGCCTCAAGTTCACTGGCTTTAAGGTGGGTTATCACGATGGAACCCTGCAGGACGTGACGGCACGCCACGCGAACCCCCCGCTAGAGCTTCCGGCCGATGCCGGGATTGTGCGACAGACTATCGAAGGGAAGATCGGATAGGAGGAGGGGCGGGCTACGCTGCCAGCGTCCCCAGGGCCCTGGAGAGGACGTCGGTGCCCCGCCGAAACTCGGCGATCTCGATGTGCTCCTCAGGCGTGTGGTCGAGGGACGAATCGCCGGGTCCATAGGCCACAATGGCGCAGCCCCAGGCCGGCCCGACGATGTTCATGTCCGAGGTGCCGGTCTTGAGCTTGAAGCGTGGACGACCGCCCTCAGCGCGTATGGCCCGCAGCATGGCCCGCACGACTGGGGTGTTCTTGCAGGTCTCAAAGGGCGGGTCGCTGGGATAGAATTTGAGGTGAGCACCGTTGCACCAGGATCGTATCTTTTGCTCCAGCGTGGATGCCTCGAGACCCGGCGGCAGCCTGACGGCGATGTTCATGTTGACCCCCTCATTGAGCCCGTCACTAAAGGTACAGAAATCCCTCAGTGCGGGATCGAGGGTGTTGAAGCGCCCGAACTCGCCTTGGTTGCGCTCCTCGGCGTAGAGCATCAGTTTGTTCCAGACGGTCACGGCCTTTTCAGCCGGGCCCACCTGCTGTCCGGCGCTGTGGGCGCCCGGCTGGAGGCTGCGGTAGTCGAGGCTCAGCATGCCTTTGTAGCCGACCGTGATCCCCTCCCAGGAGCTGGGCTCGCCGATGATGGTGCAAAAGGGGGCTGATCTGGTCTTGGCCAGATGGCGCGCGCCGCGGCCATGTGCTTCTTCCTCGACGGAACCGATCACGACCAACCGGGTGCCCCTCAGTTGCGGACCCGTTCGCGCCGCGGCCAGCACAAAGGCAGCCAGAGGTCCCTTGGCATCAACCGCCCCGCGAGCGTAGATCCGGCCTGCCCGTTCCCGCAGGGGGATGAGGCCCGCCACGGTGTCCATGTGTCCCAACAGGACGATCTCTCGCTCAGCCTCCGGGTCGCCGATGACGCCCACGACGTTGCCTACCTCGTCCTGATGGGTTTGAAAGCCCAAGCTCGTCATCTCACCGAGAAGATAAGTCGCCACTGCATCTTCTTCGCCCGAGGGACTTTGGATCGACAGCATTGCTTTCAAGAAGGCGATCTCATCCATACTTCGCTCCCAGAACGCTCGCTACCTGCTCCACCACGGTGTCGATATCCTGGGCGTCGATCACCAGCGGAGGCAGGAAGCGCATTACGTTGGCGCCGGCCGAGAGGGCCAGCACGCCCCGTTCGGCCAGTTGAGCCAGATAGGGCGCTGCGCGCCCCTTCAGTTCGACGGCGACCATCAGACCCAGGCCACGCACCTGCCGGATCTGGGGCGCCGAGATGTCTTGCAGTCCCTCCAGGAACCGTGCGCCCAGCTCGGCAGACCGTTGGACCAGTCCTTCGGATTCGATGAACTGGATCGTCGCCAGGGCGGCGGCGCAGACCAGGGGATTGCCGCCAAAGGTGGTCCCGTGGGACCTGGCGGCGAGCGTACCGACGCGCGGGCCGATGAGCACTGCTCCCATGGGCAGTCCGCCGGCCATGGCCTTGGCCAGGCACATCAGGTCCGGCTGCAGGCCGTGGTAGTCGCTGGCGAACATGCGCCCCGTGCGCCCAAAGCCGGTCTGTACCTCGTCGACGATGAACAGTGCGCCCCGCTCGCGGCACAGGGCCTGGACGCCGCGCAAATAGTCGCCATCGCCGGGGAGCACGCCCCCCTCGCCCTGCACAACCTCGAGGATGACGGCGGCCGTCTGTTCGTCGAGCGCCCCTTCCATCCGCGTCAGGCGGTTGTAGGGCACAAACTCGAACCCTGGCACCAGCGGCTCGAAGGGCTGCCGGTACTCCTTGCGCCAGGTGGCCGAGAGGGCGCCAAAGGTCCGGCCATGAAATCCACGCATGGCGGCGACAATCTTTTTCTTTCCCGTGCTCAGCCGGGCGAATTTCAGCGCTGCCTCCACCGCCTCGGTACCCGAGTTGCAGAGATATCCGCGTGTCAGGCCCGAGGGGGCGATGCTGGCCAGGCGGGCCAACAGTTGGGCGCGCTGGTCGTTATAGAATCCGGAGGGGCAAATCGCCAACTGCTGCGCCTGTTCTGTGATGGCCTGGAGCACGGCAGGGTTGACATGGCCCACGTTAGCCACGCCGTGCCCGCCGACGCAGTCGATGTACTCGCGACCCTCGGCATCCCAAACCCGCGCCCCCTTGCCGCGCACGAGGGCGAAGGATCGCTTGGGGTTGATGCCAGCGCCGTACTCATCCTCCAGTTCCATCAGTTGGTGGCTCGACATCGATGACTGTAGTCCGTTTTTCATTCTATCACCGTTCCCTGGCCGGACAGGGCATGGCGCAGCGGCCGGTCGATCCTACCATCGGCGAGGATCACGCGGCCCACGCCATCTTGTAGCGCCTCGATGGCGCCCAGAAGTTTCCTCTTCATCCGCCCTTTGGCGTACTGGTCCAGGTAACCGGGGGCTGCAGCCAGCGATATGTGTGGAATGAGGCTTGCTTCGTCAGGGTAGTCTTTCAGCAACCCTGGCACGTTGGAGAGGATGACCAGGATCTGCGCCTTGATGGCTGAGCCGATGGCGGCGGCTGCCCGATCGCCATCGACGTTCAGCGCCTCGTGCTGGTGGCTGATGGCCAACGGGGCGACGACCGGCGTGTAGCCGGCTTCCAGCAGCATGAGGAGTAGCGCGGCGTTGACACGCTCGATCTTGCCACTGTACTCGCCGCGGAGGACCTTTCGTTTGCCATTCTCGACGATGCGCAGCACTGCCTTGCGCTTGCCCTCCAGCAATCTTCCATCCAGCCCTGAGAGGCCGATGGCGTTGGTTCCCTGCTGCTGCAGCGATTCAACCAACAGCTTGTTGATCCGCCCTCCGGCCACCATGGTCAGGATCTCGAGTGTCTGGCGGTCCGTATAGCGGCTCTCGTGACCGGAAACGGAGGTCACGATGCGGGGTGGGTGGCCCAGCTTTTCCGATATGGTGTTAGTGTCGTGAGAGCCGCCATGGACCAGGACGACCTGCCGGCCCTGCTGCACCAGTTCGGCGACGTCGTTGCACACGGCGTCCATATCCAGACCTGCGCTGCCCCCTGCTTTGACGACGATCATGGTTCCCCCCTACCCTAGATGGGATGCAGCCCTGGAAACTCTAGACCCAGGGTCTCGGGCCAGTCGTACATGAGGTTCATGGACTGGACCGCGCTTCCGGCTGCCCCTTTCATCAGGTTGTCGATGGCGGCGATGATTATCAGGCGACGGTTCCCCGTGTCGGCTTCAAAGCCGACGTCGCAGTAGTTGGATGCGGTCAGGACTTTGGGCTCCGGATAACGGTGGATACCGCGACTGGCACGCACTAGACGCACGAAAGGCTCGTCCCCATAGTCCTCCCGGTAAAACTTCCAGGCCTCCATCTCCGGAATATCATCGTCGACCAGGCAATGGCAAGTGGCCAGCGCGCCCCGCACGATCCCGACCGAGGTGACGGAAAAGTGTAGCCTCGGCTCGACGCGATCGAGGGCCAGTTCCTGGACGATCTCGGCGATGTGCCGGTGTCCCTTGGGCTTGTAGGAGCGCACCACACCCGCCCGCTCGGGGTGGTGAGCGGGTGGGCTGGGCCGGTGACCACCTTCGGAGGATCCGACTTTGACCTCGACGACCGTCTCCCTCACCAGGCCCCGGCGGAATAGTGGCCACAGGGCCAGTAGCGTCACCGAGGCGTTGCAGCCGACACCGCCGATATACCTTGCCCCCGTCATCTCATGACGGTGCAGTTCCGGGAGGCCATAGACAAATCTCTCCAGCCACTCAGGGTGGGCGTGCGGGTGCCCGTACCAGCGCTCATAGTCGGCCGGGGCGCGCAGGCGAAAGTCTCCCGAAAGGTCTACGATCCGCTCGGCGAGCGCCGCCAGATCCTCGATCTGCTCCATGGCCTGGCCGTGGGGCATGGCCAGGAACAGCAGATCGCACGGCTTTAGGTCGGCGTGGCGGATGAAGCGGAGGTTGGTGTGGCCCCGCAAGTTTGGGTGGACAAAGAAGGCATACTGCTTTGCATAGGTCTCTGAAGTGATCTGGGTCACCTCAACGTTGGGGTGGGCCAGCAATAGGCGGAGCAGCTCCCCGCCCACGTAGCCCGATGCCCCGACGATGGCCGCTCGGATCATGTCCCCTCCCGGGCTGTCTGTAGGATGTAGTCCACCATCTTGCCGGTGATGTCGACCTCGGTGGCCTGCATGGCTCCATGGAATTCGGGTGTGTGGTTGACTTCGTTGACCAGCAACTGGCCATCTGCTGTCTCCAGGAGATCCACCGCCACGATGCCGCCGCCCACAGCCTTTGCTGCGGACAGCGATAGGCGCGTTATCTCGGGCGTCAGCGGGCAGGGCTCCGCCTGACCACCCCGCGCCGTGTTGGTGATCCAGTGGTCAGAGTGGCGATAGACGGCATAGACCACGTCGTCGCCGATGACCATGGTGCGGATATCACGGCTGGGTTTGTCCACATATTCCTGGATGTAAAAGACGCCATGCACATAGCCGCCCAACGTCTTTTTATGTTCCAGGATGGCCTCCGCCGCATCGCGGTCGTTGACCTTGGCCAGGAGCCGCCCCCAAGAGCCGGTGAGGGGCTTGAGCACCACAGGGTAGCCCATCCCCTCGATGGCATCCAGGGCCGATTCCGGCGTGAAGGCGATCCCTGTCCGTGGTATGGGTATGCCCGCACCTTTTAAGGCCGTGCTGGTGAGCATCTTGTCCCCACTGGTGGCCACCGTGCGGTGCGGGCTGAGGGCTGC
>JASFHU010000082.1:0-10768 GCA_050123055.1 Anaerolineae bacterium | reverse complement strand
GTATTCAATGGCCCAATCGAGCAGTGCCTCGTAGAATGCAGGATCGTCGATAGCATCCGTTGTCAGCCTGTCCAGGCCGCGCAGGTAGAGTGCAGCACCTGTGTGGGCGGCGCCTCCCCCGTACGTCACCACTATGCCGTCGTCGCCAATCGTCTCGAGAGCCTGCTCAAGCGGTGCAGTCCGAATCGGGGGACGGATGATGTGGTAGCGCTCCATCAAGGCTAGATCCTCCCGGGCCTTTACCAGATGCTCCTCAGTGTGGGTCTGGACCAAACCGGGCTGAATCTGATTCACAATCATGACCTCCCGCAATAGCCCGCCGGGAGTTTCAATGGTCTTGATACGCTGCTCGACCCCGCCTCTTTGGCTGATTTTGGTCCCCAGTCGCCATTCTGTGGTCTCCCATTCGTCTACCTCTTGGCAGTAGACGCGGACAATGGCATCGAAACCGAACGACCGGCAGAAGGCAACAGTGTCGGCGCAGAGATCATCCACTCCGCGGCCCAGGTAGGAATGCAGGAATACACCGTCGACAAAGGCGACGACCGGAACGCGATCCGGGATCTGGCCATCAAGCACGCTGAGAATGCGTTGCCTCGAGTTCAGATTCCACCTCGAAAATAGCCTGTGCTTGTGCAGACGCCCCGCCGGGGCGTCTCTACCGGGTGTGTTTGTCTGTGGCGGTTTATCACAAAGATGTTGACCACCTCCAGCACCGCACGGTGGCGCACTGGCGCGCTCATCAGCCCGGGTACAGGTGGACGCCGGCCAGGCGGAAAGCCTCTGGGATGGCCAGGATCCGGGGATTCTTGCCCACGTAGCGTTCGGCGCATGCCAAGGCAGCCGCGAATGTCTTGGTCGGGATGCAGCCCATGCCACGGGCGTAGCGCGGCTTTCGTGCGCCAGGGATGAATACGGCACTCGCCTGCTGGTGGGCGATGGCGCCCATGGAGACCATGGAGAGCGGGTGGGCAGGATGGAAAGCATAGTCGTGCCGGTAGCGGTGGATGGCGTCAGGATCGCCCGCCAACTCATCCTCGAAGTCAAAGATGTCCGCAAAGTCGACCGTCTCCTGGAGCTTTTCGTAGGCACGCTCGTAGGAAGGAAACCACTGTTCGTTGAACCAACCATCACAGACCGAAGGGGCGACGATGACCCCGCCTTCCCGAAAGACGCTGGAGCATCTCGCCAGTTGCGCGCCGATGGCCTGCAGCAGAAAGATGGGATTGGTGCCCATGCCGGGCCCGTAGTGGAAGGTCCGGGGCAGGCCATAGACCAGTACGTCGAATGGCTCACGCGCACCGAGCACCACGTTGGTTCGCTCCTCGGCCAGTGGCCAGCTAGCCACCTGTACCTCGTCTATCGCTCCGGCGTACACCTGGAGCACCTGGGCCTGCGTGCCCAGGACTGCGTCCACGGCAAAGAAACGCTTCCCCATCCCCTGCTCTGTGGCCCGGCCGATGGAGTCAAACTGGCGCCGCATATGGCTGTGCACGGATGCCGGTAAAAAATCCTCTCGATGCATGGTGGCAGGACAGTGGTGACTGCGGATGGACTGCCAGGTTGTGATCCCGGTGGCGACCATCTTGTAGCCGCCGCTATAGCCACCATAGGGATTCCCCAGCACGTGGCCAATGAGGATCGCCAGGTCTGCCTCGACGACCAGCCGGTTGCAGATTATGGGGTTGCCCATGCCGTCGCTGCCCAGGTCCACCAGCATGTTCCGATCTTCTGCGTCGTGCATCACCAGGCGATCGGGCCAGAAGGCTTCGACGATCTCCTTGCCCAGGTACCAGTAGAGCTCCTCCAGGGTGTTCTTGCGATGCAGCCCCATGGCGCAGAGCAGCGTGATGTCATCCAGAGCTACGCCGGCATCCAAAAGGGTTTCCACGACCAGTGGGATCGATACCCGGCGGTGGGCCCGCGGGTGTGCTCCGCCCTTCACCCGGTCCGGAAAGGCGATGACGACCCTGCCCCCGGCCTTGACCAGCGCTCGCAAGGGCGGCGTGCCCAGCGGGTTTTCCAGCGCCTGGCGTGTTGCTGCCCAGGGATCCACTTCCGGCGGATCTATGTGAGTTTCGCCATAGCGTACCACCGTGGCGCTCTCTGGCAACTGAACGGGCATCAAGTCGTCGCCGTAGTCGAGTAGGACCACGTTCACAGTTGTTCCTTCTCTTTGGGGAGATTGTACGCAAGTGGGTCCATTCCACAACTGAGCATCGTTCCACCCCTCTTCAGACAGGGCTTGGTAGGCCGCAAACTGGGTCCTGGGGCACTCGGCAATACCAGCCCGACCTCAATGGAGTTCAATGTTGGCTCCGCCACCGTCCAGGCCAGGGCGTGAACGCTTCCGGCTCAACCTGCTGACGTCGCGCAAACAGATCTTTGAGATTGCCAAGAAGCGGATCCTGGGTTCGCTCGGCCCAGGTCAGTAGGCGGAGACGCATGTCGTGCAGGACCTGCCTGTGCTCTGGCTGCGCAATCAGGTTTCGCATTTCCCAGGGATCGGCCTCCAGATCGTACAATTCGTCAATGTCGGGAGCGTTAAAGACGTACTTGTAGCTTCCGTCGGTCACCATCCTGGATTGGTAGCTCAGATAGTGCCCGTTGAATACGCAATAGACGTCTGGCTCCCAGTCCGCTATTCCATCTGCAAGCAGTGGCACTAGGCTCCTGCCGTCAAGAGGCCGGCCCGGGTCGATGCCTGCCAGGTCAAGGAGTGTGGGTGCTATGTCCAGGCTGGTGATAGGCTGGTTAATGGTGCCACCACCTTCTAGTCCCGGCAGACGCAAGATGAAAGGAATGTGATAGGTTTCCTGGTACATCATCGCGTCTTTGTCAAAGATGCCTCCATGGGCTCCTATGTGGTCGCCATGATCGGTCGTAAATAGTACGGCTGTGTCCTGGGTCAGCCCCAGTCTGTCCAAGGCAGCCATGATTCGTCCGATCTGGGCGTCGATCATCGTCACGGTACCAAAGTACCGCGCGACCCACGTGGACCACTCCTCCCATGTTCGCAAGGTACCCTCACCCAGAAAGGAATCACGGTACCGCCGGTGTGCGTGCGGCTTCGACTCCAGGGTGTCGTCAAAGTTTCCCCAAGCGGCGATCTTCTCGGAATCGTACATAGAAGCGAACGGTTCGCAGGGAACGTATGGTGGGTGTGGCCCCCAAAAGTTGGCAAAGATGGCAAAAGGGTTGTTATCCTGTGCGTAAGCATCCAGCATCTCGATAGTCTGTTCGGCCACAAAGTAAGGGACAGTGGCTTCAACCGGACCTGTCGTCACACCACTGAGAAGAATGCTTTCATAGAACCCGGCGCCCTCCGGCTCAATGCTCCCCTGTGCAAGCCCGTTTCGACGCAGATATTCCTGATACTCGAGTGACTGGCCGCAGTCGCCATAACCGGGAAGATTCATTCCCTCAAAACCAAAGTCTCTTGGCAGCTTCTCGTTTCCGCAGTGCCATTTCCCGACAAAACCGCAGCGGTAACCCGCCGCCGTCAAGTCCTCGGAGACCAACTGCACGCCTTCATTGAACTCGCGCCCATTGGTGACGATGCCGTGTCGGTGAGGATAGATACCGGTGTGCCATGATGCCCGTGCCGGGGAGCATAATGCGCAGACTGAATATGCCTGGTCAAAGCGGGTGCCGGAGGCCGTCAACTGGTCGAGAGCCGGAGTCCGGCATAACGGGCTACCGTAAGTTCCCAGCGAATCGATCCTCTGTTGGTCAGTTGTAATGATGAGCAAGTTCATGCGACTCACGGCCTACCTCGGGAGCCCCCTGTCGGTGAGAGGCTGTCCCTTCCATGGACTGGTTGGACGTATCCAGATTGAGCAGCCTCGGCCTATTCCTCGGGTGGCACCAACCAAATCTTCTCACGCGGAAATTGAAGCGGCAGGACCTGGTCGTCCGTAAAGTGCTCAACGCTAGATGCGTCGGCCACGATCTCAAATTCCCAGTCGCCTGCCTGGGCCTTGAATCGCGTATGGGTACCGACATAGATGTGACTCAGGATGCGAGCACTTGTTGCATTCTCCCCTTCGCGACCCAGCATGAGATTCTCTGGCCGGATCGTGACGACCACCGGACCATCTTCAATCTCCTGTGGGTTCACATTCAGGGTACCCACCGGCGTCTCCACCTGCTGTCCCGCTTTCACACCGGTCACAAAATTCGTACCGCCGAAAAAGCGGGCGATCCTGGCGCTGGCGGGTCGTTCGTAGAAAGTGTTGGGCCTGTCAAACTGATGTAACCTGCCGTCGAACATCAGAGCAATATTGTCTGCAAGAACCACGGCTTCCTCTTGATCGTGAGTCACAAAGATCGTAGTGATACGAGTTTGGCGCTGGATACTAAGGATCAGCTCTCTCATTTCGTCGCGCAAGTGGGCATCCAGGTTGCTGATGGGCTCATCGAGGAGTAGTACCTCAGGCTCAATGATCAAGGCCCGGGCCAAGGCAACGCGCTGCTGTTGCCCACCTGAGAGTTGTTTTGGTCGCCGGTCTTCGTATCCGGGAAGCTTGACCAGCTCAAGCATTTCGGCGACCTTTTTCTGGATGGTGTTCTTGTCCACGTGGCGCATGCGCAGTCCAAAGCCAACGTTGTCTCCGACGGACATGTATGGGAACAACAGGTAGTTCTGAAAAACCATAGCTGCTCCCCGTTTTTCCGGAGGGATTCCCAACACCGATTTGCCATCAAAGGAAATCTCGCCGCTGCTGGGCTGCAGCAGGCCGGCGATCATTTTGAGCGTGGTCGTCTTTCCACAGCCCGAAGGCCCCAACAGAGCGGTGATCATGCCAGAGTCGATCTCCAGGTTGAGATCCTGAACTGCGTGCACCCTTTCCTTGCCCAGAAAGACCTTGTTGAGTTGATTCAGCTTGACCTGTGTCATGCGCCAAAGCCTCCCATTGCAGCGCCCTCCCCGGTCAGATACTTGGAGGTGACTATCAGAATCAGGATTGCGGGGAGAAGATAGATCATACTGAGGGCCGCCGTCACCGAGTTGTCACCGCTGCTGGCGAAAGAGAAGAGCAGCAAAGGCATGGTGACAACCCGCCCACCCCCGATGAGTAGTGTTAGAATGTACTGGCCCCATGAGATGATAAAGGCGAACATCCCTGCTACGAGCAGCCCGGGAAAGATGGCTGGGAATGTAACGTGGATGAATGTCCGCCACGGCCCAGCCCCCAAGGTCCGAGCCTGCTCCTCATATTCAGGCTCATAGTTCGCGAATACGCTGCTCATCACCATGACAACATACGGGGTGGTGGGGATGAGATGGACGAGAACGACACCGAGAGCCTTATCAGCCAAGCCGAAGCGGATGAATGCGATGTGTATGCCCATTGCAACTGCCAGCACCGGGATGATGACTGGGGCCAAGATCAGGAACTCGACTGTCCGTTTGCCGCGAAAAGCGTAAAGACCCAAAGCCCGCCCGGCAGGGATGCTGACGATCATGGACAGTAGAGTTGCTGCCAGAGCGATCAGTGTCCCCTGCCAGAGTGCCTCCACCGCTCGCGAGGTCTTGGAAAAAACGTAGGTCCAGGCTCTCATGCTGACCTTGGAGGGAAGCAGGTCGGGGAAAAACCAACTAGAGCCAAACGACCAGATGACCATAGGCACCAGCGGTGCCAGAATGGCCACAATGATGGCAATCCCAATCAATGCACTCAGGATCTTGGTCCAGTTGACGGAACCCAGATTCCTGCGCTGGTCGACCGCGTCGTACTCGATCGATACACCACTACTCATCGGATCCTCCTCACGAACCTTGGTAGAGGTCTGTGCGACATTCTATTCTGTGCGAACGTAAGTTTCAGTAAGCTTCATGTAGATCAGGATCAGAATCATGATCAGGGCAGCAATGACCATGCTCATTGCCATGGCTTCGGGCCGCTGATTGAGATCCACGTCGTGGTAGCTCCGGTAGGCAAGCACTGGCAGCGCCGAAGGATACCTCTGTCCCAGTAGGAACGGAATCTCGAACGCCCCAAAGGTAAAGGCGAAGACCAGGATCGAAGCACGGAGCAGGCCAGGCATCACCAGCGGTATGATCACGTACCAGAGTCGCTGCCACCTGTTTGCACCCAGAGAACGCGCAACATCTTCATAGTCTTCACCAACCGATTGCAGCACTGCCAGCAAGATTACTCCAGTAAAGGGTATGGTTTTCCACAGATACTCGAGGATGATGCCGATGGCGTATTTGTCATACACCATCGCTGGGAACTCGGAGCTCTTGGTGATCAATCCTCCCAGGTGCGCGATCCGGGCAATTAGGCCGCTTTGTGAAAAGAGGAATAGAATGCCGATAGCGCCCACGATGTGTGGGATGGGTACATTGAGCTGAAAAATGAACATAACTGAACGTTTGCCCGGAAAGTCCTGCCTAAGCGCCAAAGAGCATATCATGGCAAAGATCACGGCCAGGCTAGTTGAAGCAAATCCGATCCATGCCGTCAGCGCCAGCGAGCGCAAAAACCCCTCGTCGCTAAAGATTGCGACATAGGCGTCAAGGGAAAAATCGTATGCGCCTAGCCAGGGCATGTAGCCGAAACTCTGGAGCAAGCCCATGATGAGGCCGCCCATGAACAGAACTACAATGATGATCATTGCTGGCGCCAGTAGTATGGGAATTCGCAGTCTCTCTTGCCACTCTCTGAACACTCCTACTGTCCTCCTTTTCTCTCTGCCATACTAGGGATGCTCAGCAGGCCTTGGGGGAACGGGCGTGCTCCGAGCCGTTTCATACATAGTCACGATATTCTCGGCAGAGGTGTCACCCTGTATCATGTGAGCCGGAGCCAGAATGTAGCCACCCCCGGCGCCCAATACCCGAATGCGATCCCGGACTTCGGCTGCCACATCCTCGGTGGTGCCATGGGGTAAAGTCCGCTGAATATCCATGGCTCCGTGGAACGAAATCCGGTTTCCGTAGGTGGCTTTGATATAGGGCAGATCGATGCCTTTGGCCCTCGGTTGCAGTGGATTCAGGATCTCAACCCCCATGTCGATCAAGCCATCGATAAAGGGCATGATGCTACCACAACTGTGGTACATCAGGGTAACGTCATAGTCTTTCAGGGCCTTGTTGATGCGCACGTGGTGCGGCTTGATCTGCTTCTCCCACATTTGAGGCGAGATCATGGGGGCATTTTGGGTACCGATGTCGTCCCAGGTCCAGGCTATGTCGACGTGCCCTCCCGTAGCCTCCAACACCTTCCGGCCTAGGGCGATCCAGAAATCGGCCCAGCGTTCCATGATGAACTGGGCCAAATCAGGGTTGATGGCCATATCCATTAAGAACGATTCAAGGCCGCGCAATCCCCAGCCTGTCTCGAATACACTGCCGGCCTCATAGAGGAGCGCGTATTCGGTGTCCTGGTTGAGCTTCTCAATCTCGTCTGCAATGTGGCTGACGTCCCACCAATCAGCCTGAGGCCAGGGATAATCCATCAAATCGTCTATTGTCTTGGCTGCAGCCAGGGGGAATCCGGCATACTCAAAATAGGTGCCAAATTGGTGCACAGCCACTTTGCGGTGGTGACCCAGAGGATCGATGAACGAACCGTCTGGAAATACTTCGCGCTGCGGACCAACGTAGCGGGGACCTACAGTACGGATATCGATCCCGAGCCGCTGCATGACCGCTTCGTTATCGGCAACACCAAAGTGCTGCCGAAGCATGGGCCATACCTCCTTTTCGGCTTTGATAAACAGGGGCGTACGATCCGGAACCTCGTGTCGCAAGCTGCACATCACGCGCTCACGAGGAGAGAGATACTCTGCTAGTGCCATAGGTTTCCTCGTATCGCCTTGTATCTGAACAAGCAGAGCTATCCCGTCTCCAGCGTCCTCATGCCTGAATATGGCGCGTTCATATGCGCAGACTCTGGCCTTCGGCGATAGGCGTTGGATCAAGCCAGCCCGTTCAAATCTGTCGACACGAGGGGGAGAGATGAATCTCTCCCCCTCCCTAGTCTGATTCTTCTATTTCTTCAGAACGTTCTCTTCCCAGGCCTGTTCAAAGACTGGCAGCATCTCGCCGGGCAGAGGCGGTACCTTGTGAGCCCCAAGGATGGTCGGCGGCAGCGTTGCCGGACCGCGTGGCAGTTCCTCGAATTTGGTCTGCCACTCCTCGGGCAGCTTGGACAAGGTGATGCCTGGAACAGAGCCCATCACGTCGGGATTGGCAACGTGATATTGTACTTCGGGACTCATCATCATATTGGCAACCACCAGAGCGCCTGCCTTGCTGCCCGAGTTGTCGGGAATAGCCACAAAGTTCCAGTTGCCGACAGTCCCGCTATCCAGTACAAAGGTCCGGCTGGTCTCGGGGAAACGGCCCTGGTCCATCATCGTATCCGCGTAGCGCTGGCCGTAGTTGATGTTGAAGCAGACCTCGCCGTTGGCGAACATGTTGTCGAGTTGGCTCAGGCTCTCTGGGTAGTTCTGTCCTTTCTGCCACATGTGAGGTTTGATCTCGTTAAGCCAGTCCCACATGGCAGGGGCCTTTTCGTCAAAGAGTGCCTGGTCGAATGGGCCTTGCCATTGTTCGTAGCCACCCGTTACCTCGTAGAAGATGGCAGTCAAGAACGCTGTGGCCGTGAACTCGGGTGGCGCAGTATGGGTAAACTGGCCTGGATGGTCGATGATCCACTGCTTGAGGTCTTCGAGTTTGACCACGCCATCGTTTACAGGCAGGTCTTCGGCGCAGGCGGTATTGTAGATGATGACCATCTGGCCGCTCAGCCAGACCGACTCCATGCCTTCGATGGGCGTGCCAAAGTCCAGGGTGTAGGCCGGGCTGTCCCAATCGAGGTATTGGGCGTTGGGCAATTGCTCGGCGTAGGGTCCATAGAGAGTATCAGCCTGCTTAACAGTCCGGAAATTCTCACCATTGATCCAAACCAAGTCGACACTTCCTGTCTCCACGTTCGCAACCGACTCGTTCAGGATCTTGTCTACAAACTCGGTGGGTGCCGCAACTGGCACTGTGCTGATCGTCACTCCCAGCTTTGCGGCCTCATCGGCCAGGTACTCGGAGTAGAAGGCATTCCAAAGGTCGCTTCCACCCCAGTGATAGAAGTTGACGGTTTGACCCTGGGCCTCCTCCATCACCTCGTCCCAGGTCTTGCCAGCGAGTTCACCAGGCAGATCCAGTGGCTCACCCATTGGCTCTTCAGGCGGCGCCTCGGTCGGCTTTGGTGCCTCGGTAGGTTCCGGCACCGCGGTCGGCTCTGCGGTCGCGCCACAGGCGCTCAGGACTAGCGCGGCGACCAGCAGCAGTATCATACTGAAAGACAACGTGCGATTCATTTTCTTCCTCCTCTTTTGAACTGTGATTGACACCTTCCTTGACTACCGCATACTTTCATTCCGAGCATGTGCGATAAGGGTTCCTCCTTTCCGCTTCTGCACCTGGCGAGTCGGAACTCGTGCCCGGCTGGCTCTGCCGGAATGCCTCAGAAGCAATGGTCCACCCGTCCCTGCTTCATCTGCCCATGCAGGAACGGATCGACGGCGTGGATCACCAGTAACTCATCGAGTCGAGAAAAAGCTGTTCCAGGTCTGTCTCGTCGAAAGGCCGTGGTGACAGCTTTGTCACGCGGTGCTGCGGGAGCGTGCCCGCGACCAACTGCGGGACATCGCCTGGCCCATAGCCAACCCCGCGCAACCCATTGGGCACGCCGGTCTGGCGCATCAGGTCTACCAATCTCGCAAACAGCAGCTCGCCAGCGTCCTCCGGTGCGGCATCGGATACATCCACACCAAGAAGCTGCACAGCGTAAAGGTGTCGCGCTGGATCGGCGGGTGCGGTGAAACGGAATACCGTAGGCGACGTGAGGAGCACGGCCATGCCGTGAGGAATGATGGGGCGCCCTGTGTCGTACCCCTCGGGGACGAAATCGCGTACCAGCCCGGAAATGGGATAGGACATGCCATGAGGCAGGTGTACCCCTGCGTTGCCAAAGCCGATGCCGGCAAAGCATGCTGCCAGCAACATATTGCCGCGCGCCTCGTCATCGGCGGCATCGGCAACGGCGCGAGTGATGTTCTGAGAGACCATTCGAATTGCCTGTGCCGCCCACACGTCGCTGATCGGGTTGGCTCCCTGGTAGGTGGGCCGCAAGCCGGGGTTGGCGGCGGCAGCTCGCCGGTTGTAGGGCAAGGCCGTGAGCGACTCAAGGGCGTGGCACAGAACGTCAAAGCCTGTACAGGCCGCCACCATCTTGGGTAGCGTGCGCGTATTCTCCGGATCCACAATACCGATCGTCGGCCGCAAGGCGCGATGGGCAATGCCCGTTTTGGCGTGCAGTTCCAAAAAGTCGAAAATCGCCACGCCTGTTGTCTCGCTACCTGTCCCGGATGTGGTAGGGATGGCGACCAGTGGTTTCAGTGGCCCGGGGACCGGATGCCCCTCGCCGATGGGCTGGTTGACGTAGGCCAGGAAGTCGGCCGGGTAGGTGGCGTACAGATTGGCCGCCTTGGCCGTGTCCATCGTCGAGCCACCGCCGACGGCAACATAGCCATCAAATCCACCCTCAGTCGCAAATCGAATGGCCTGCTGGAAGGAACCATCCGTTGGCTCGATGCGCACGCCGTCAAAGAGAGAGGCTTCGATGCCTTCAGAGCGCAATGCCCCGAGGACAATGGATACCGGCTCGCTGTCCAGGAGATGGGGATCAGCCAGTACCATTACCCGCCTTGCGCCCAGTTGCACCATATCGTAGCCTACTTCGCGCGTGACGCCAGG
>JASFHU010000081.1:0-10783 GCA_050123055.1 Anaerolineae bacterium | reverse complement strand
CAATCAGGGCCTGTCCAGGTTCGATCCCCAGAGGGAACGATTTGCCAACTATGGTGTCCATGATGGGCTGCAGGGTGACGAATTCAGTGGCGGCGCCTACCACCGGAGCCCTGACGGCGAGATGTTTTTTGGCGGTATCAACGGCCTCAACGCCTTTTACCCAGAGCAGTTGAGACAAGATCCGTTGATTCCACCCATCGTCCTGACCTCATTCACCCAGAGCGGGGAGGAGGTGCCGGTCACTGATGCCGCCGTGACCCTGAGGTGGCCGAACAATTTTTTCGACTTTGAGTTCGCGGCGCTTAGCTATGACCGGCCCACGGGGAACCAGCATGCCTACATGCTCGAGGGCTTTGACCAGGACTGGATCGAGACCGGCTCCAGGCGCTTCGGCAAGTACACCAACCTGCCTGGCCGGACCTACACGCTGCGCCTCAAGGGCTCGAACAGTGATGGGATCTGGAACGATAAGGGGCTCGCCATCGAGGTCACAGTGGTGCCACCCTTCTGGACGACCTGGTGGTTCCAGGGCGCCCTGGCCCTGATCCTGGTGGCCGGCGTGTTTGGCGGCTACCGGCTGCGCGTCCGAAGCATCGAGACGCGGAGCCGCGATCTGGAGAGGCAAGTCGTAGAGCGCACGGCCGAGCTGCAGCGCGAGAGTGATCAGCGCTTGCGCGCCGAAGAGGCGCTCCGCCAGAGTGAGATGGAAAAAGCGGTCGCCGCCGAGCGCAGTCGTCTGGCCCGGGAGCTGCACGACGCCGTCACCCAGACCCTCTTTTCCGCCAGCCTGATCGCCGAGGCACTGCCGGAGACCTGGGAGCGGGACCGGGAGGAGGGGCGCCAGCTCTTGAGGGAGCTGCGACAGTCGAATCGTGGCGTCCTGGCCGAGATGCGGACGCTACTGCTGGAGTTGCGGCCTGCGTCGTTGCTCGAGGCTGACCTGGGCGATCTATTGCGCCAGCTCGGCGAGGCGGTTGCCACCCGCGAAGACCTGTCGGTCGACGTCGTGGTGGAGGGACCCTGTGTCCTGCCGGCTGACGTGCACGTGGCGCTGTACCGCATTGCCCAGGAGGCGTTGAACAACGTGGTCAAACACGCGCGGGCGGACCGGGTCGAGATCTTCCTGCGCTGTACGGCTCGCCCGCCTCAAGGATCCGATACCGGAATCACCTCCCTCGAGTTGAGGGTGACCGATGATGGACGCGGCTTTGACCCGAGCCACGTCTCGCCCGAACACCTGGGCCTGGGCATCATGCGCGAGCGTGCCGAGAGCGTCGGCGCGACGTTTACCGTCGAGAGTCAGCCCGGCCACGGCACTACGGTGGCCGTCTTTTGGCCCGCTGGCGCATAGTGGTGTATACTGAGGAACGTGCCGTCAGGCGTCCGGTCGATGGCGCCAGTAGGCACTTCTGGAAGGGTGTGGTGGCATGAATGACACGACCCGCATTCGGGTGATGATCGTGGACGATCATGGTATCGTTCGCCGCGGACTGACCGCTGTCCTGAGAACCTTTGCCGACCTGGACCTGGTCGGCGAGGCCCGGGATGGCCAGGAGGCCATAGCGCGCTGTGAAGAGCTCGAGCCCGAAGTGATCCTCATGGATCTTGTCATGCCCGAGCTGGGTGGGGTGGCCGCAACGCGCACCATTCACCGGCGCTGGCCCAGCGTGCAGATTATCGCCCTGACCAGCTTTCAGGAAAAGGAATTGGTACAGGAGGCCCTCCAGGCAGGCGCCATCAGTTACCTGCTCAAGAATGTCTCGGGGGAGGATCTGGCCGAGGCCATCCGGGCCGCCCACGCCGGCCGCTCCATCCTGGCGCCCGAGGCGGTCCAGGCGCTGATCCAGCCCGGCAAGCCGCAGCCCATGCCCAGCTACGATCTGACGCCCCGTGAGCGGGAGGTCCTGGCCCTGCTGGTCAAAGGCCTGAACAATGCCGAGATCGCCCGGCGCCTGAGCATCAGCCCTTCCACCGCCAAGGCGCACGTCAGCAATATTCTGTCCAAGATGGGCGTCTCCAACCGCGCTGAGGCCATCTCCCTGGCCCTGCAGCAGAACCTCGTACCCTGACTGGATCGGTCCAGATCATGACCACACCCAAACCCACTGTTCTTGTCGATCTGGCGCCTCCCTCGACTAGAAAAATAGGCCACCCGGCCTAGTCCGAGAATTCGCCAGTTGTCCGATGCGCCTGAGAGATTTAGTCGATATACTGTGAGTATACTGTGAGTGGACTGTCCAGTACGCGCAATTTCGCTGAAAAGGTGTTTGGGAGCAACAGCCAGACCCTGCCTGGCAGACCCAGGGTAGTTCACAGCCCGTCGTCGAAGGATTGTCCATGCGCATCTTGGTAGCCGACAATCGGGCCAGGACCCGATTCGCCCTACGTACCCTGTTGGGGCAAAGGCCAGGACTTGGTATCGTGGGCGAAGCCACGGATGCCGCCGATCTGTTGGCCCAGGTCGAGGCTGTCTGTCCCGATCTGGTGCTCCTGGACTGGGGACTGCGAGACCTGGTGGTCGACGATCTGCTGCCTGGACTGCGCACACTGTGCCCCGGCCTGCGCGTTATCGCCCTCAGCGGCCGGGCCGAGGACGAGGCCACGGTTCTGGCTGCCGGAGCCGATGCCTTTGTCTGCAAAGCTGATCCTGCCGACTGCCTGCTCGCGGCCATCGATGATTGCAGTTGCCGCGAGCCAGGGCTATGGGGTGGAGGTCACCGTGAGTAACCGGCTGCTCGTCTTTCTCATCGTTGTGTTGCTTGCCTCGGCCTGTGGCTCAGGTCCGGCGATAGAGTCGGCGCCCCCATCGTCTGCTGCTGAGCCAACGCTCGCCCCGTCGCCAAGGTCACCAACGCCCGAATCCCCAACGCCGTCGGCGCTGCCATCGGCGCCCGCGGACGCGAAAACAACGGCGCCGGCCACGCATCTCATGCCCAGTGGCCTGGCCATCGATGCAGACACACTTGATCGCGTTGAGGAGCTGTACGCCCTGGGCGGGCACAGTCCGCGCCTGGCCGGGATGGCTTTCCTGGATGGTGGAAGCCAGTTGGCGTCTGTTAGCAAGAACCTGAGGCTACGGCTGTGGGATGTCGAGACCGGCCGGCAGGCGGGCAGCCCCATCGAGCGCGGCGAGCGTATCTACAACGTCGCCTTTTCGCCTGGCGGCACTCTCATGGCAACCGAGGGCGCTGACATGACCATCAACCTCCTGGATGTGCGTAGCGGTCTCCACCTGCGCTCCCTCGCCGGACACGGCACCCACCTGCTGTCCATGACCTTTTCGCCCGATGGCCGCCTGCTGGCCACGGCCGGCGACGATGCCCTGATCAAGTTGTGGGACGTCGAAACCGGCCAGGAGGTGCGTACCCTCAGTGGGCACCTTACGCCGATCACCGCGCTGGCCTTCTCGCCTGATGGAATGGTTCTGGCCTCGGGTGGTTCCCGGTTCAGCACCATTATCCAGTTCTGGGACGTAGCGAGCGGCGACCGCCTGCGGACCCTGGCCGGCCACACCGGCAACGTGAACAGCCTGGCCTTCTCGCCGGACGGCCTTCTCCTTGCCTCCTCAAGCCAGGACCGTACCCTGCGCCTGTGGTCGGTGGTAAAGGCTCAGCAGGCCAACACGCTCCGCGAGGCAGGGGATCCGGTGTACGGCCTGGCTTTCTCGCCCGATGGGACCCTGCTGGCCTCGTCCGGCGACCAGGCTGACGTTGTGCTATGGGATGTAGACACCGGCCAGGCGCTGCGGTCCCTGGCGGGGCACACAGTCGGTGTGCTCAGCCTGGCTTTCTCTCCCGACGGCTCTCTCCTGGCCTCCGGAGGACTCGACAGCGCAGTTTTGGTGTGGGGTGTTCCCGGCGCAGAGCTAACCGCCGAGCTGCCTGATGCCTCCCAGCCCACGGCCGAGGCGCCTGCGCGGCCCGTGGCCTCGCTCGCCGGCGCGCCGGGAGGCACGATCGCATTCTCCTCCTACCGCGATGGCGAATCCAAGATCTTTACCATGGATCAGGATGGCGGGGCTGTCACCCTGCTGAGCAAGACCCGCCTGCGCGAGACCCGGCCGGATTGGTCTCCCGATGGGCGTGAGGTCGTCTATGTGCGGCGGGTGGGTCGCTCTGACCATGAGCTCTATGTCATGAGCGCTGATGGCTCGGGCGCGACCAGGCTTACAGACCGGCCAGATTCCATCGAGTCGGAGCCGGCCTGGTCGCCCGACGGCTCGCGTATCGCCTTTATCTCCAACGAGCGGCCCAACCTTATGACCTTTTCGGGGCGCTTTCAGATCTGGGTGATGAACGCCGATGGCTCCGACCAGACGCTGCTGACCGAGATCGGCGGGGCCAACACCTCACCGGATTGGTCGCCCGACGGCCAAAGGATCCTCTTTGATTCCACCCGGGATGGAAACCACGAAATCTATGTCATGAATGCCGACGGCTCGGATCCGGTGAACCTCACCCTGCACCCGTCGCACGATACCAGCCCGGCCTGGTCGCCCGATGGCACCAAGATCGCCTTTGTCTCCGATCGCGACGGCGACCAGGAGATCTATGTCATGAACGCCGACGGCAGCGGGCAGATCCGCCTTACCGACCGATTTGGCTTCGACAAGGCTCCCTCCTGGTCGCCCGACGGCCAATACATCGTCTTTTACTCCCGCCACGAGAACAACAACACCGAGATCTATCGCATGCGCGCCGACGGCTCGGAGCAGGTGCGGCTGACCCGCGAGGCCAATTTCGACGGCTTTCCGGCCTGGCAGCCCTATCCCGCGGCTGCTGCCGCAGCCGCTGCCCCGGAACGGGATGAGCCCAATCTGGTCGGTGCCGGTCTGCGCCCGGTCTCAGAGATGGTGGCGGGCCTGGCAGGGCTGCCCCTGGACGAGTTCTTTGAAGATTCGTTCAAGCTGCTCATGCTCCGTGACCCCGAATGGGTGACCGCCGAGGGGTTGGCGGCGCACTTTGGGACGGACAACGGCCAGCTCACCGACCTTTCGGACGCCCATATCCGCCAGACTCAGGAGTTGCAGGTCGCCATCCTCGATCTGCTGCGCCAGTACGACCGCGGGGCCCTGTCTGCCGGGGACCAGATCTCCTACGACGTTTACGAGTGGTACCTGGACGACCTGGTGCGGGGCCAGGCCTTCATGTACCATGACTACCCCATCACCCACTTTACCACCGGCGTCCAATACCAGTTGCTTCAGTTGTTCACCGACCTCCATCCCATCGCCAGCCGCCGGGACGCCGAGGACTATGTCCGGCGCCTGTCGCAGGTCGATGCCAAGTTCGAGGGCCTCATCGAGGGTCTCATGCTCCGCCGGGAGGCCGGCGTTGTGCTGCCCCGGTTCCTCTTTCCCTGGTTGATGGGCGATATCCAGGGCATTGCTCGCAGCGAGCCGCGCTTTACGCCCTTTTACCGGGCCTTTGAGGAAGAGCTTGCCGGCTTGGACCTCCCAGCGACGGAGCGTCAGGCGCTGCTCCAAGCTGCGGAACAGGCCATAGCCGAATCGGTCATCCCCGCCTTTGCTGCCCTGGCCGAGGCTCTGGATGGTCTCCAGGCGGCCGCGCCCGCCAGCGGTGGAGCGTGGCAGCTCCCCGATGGCCCGGCCTACTATGAGTATATCCTGCGGCATCACACCACCAGCAACCTGACCCCCGACGAGATCCACGATCTGGGCCTGCGCGAGCTGGAGCGTATCCAGGCCGAGATGCGCGCCCTCTTTGACCAGTTGGGTTATCCCCAGGACGCCCCCATCCCCGAGTTGTACGCCCGCCTGGCCCGGGAGGGTGGGTCGGTCTCTGGCAGCCGCGTGGCCGAGACCTACGAAGCGATCCTCGAGGCTGCCGAGCGGGACCTGGGGGCTGCCTTTGACACGCGCCCCCAGGCCGAGTTGATCGTCGTCGCGGGCTCCGAGGGTGACTATTACGTGTCGGCCTCGCTGGACGGCTCGCGACCCGGCGCGTTCTATGCCCGCATCAGCGGCGGGAGCCAGGACCTCTACGGGATGCGCACGCTGGCCTATCACGAAGGGGTTCCCGGTCACCATTTTCAGATCGCGCTGGCCCAGGAGTCGGACCTGCCCCTGTTCCGCAACGTCGTCGGTTTCAGCGGCTATGCCGAGGGGTGGGCGCTTTACGCCGAGCAGTTGGCCGTAGAGCTGGGCTGGTACGCTGACGATCCCTACGGCGACCTGGGTCGCTTGCAGGCCCAGGCCTTCCGGGCCGCCCGGCTGGTGGTGGATACCGGCCTCCATGACCGGGGCTGGACCTTTGACCAGGCTCACGACTTTATGGTCGAGAACACGGGCCAGGATCCGGGCTTTATGCAGTTCGAGGTCAGCCGCTACATCACCTGGCCCGGCCAGGCGGCGGGCTATATGGTGGGCATGCTCGAGATCATGGCCTTGCGGCAGCGGGCCATCGACGAGCTGGGTGACCGCTTCGACCTGAAACAGTTCCACCGTGCCGTCCTGTCCAACGGCAGCATGCCGCTGGAGGTCCTGGAGCGGGTCGTCGACGGCTATATCGAGGCCAAATTGGCTCAGGAGGGGTGAGGAATGAGCTTTCGACATAAAAAAGCGGCTGTCCTGCTCCTGTTCCTAGCCTTTGTCCTGCTGGCCGGCTGCAGCCAGTCTGCGGTCCCGGCGACCCCGCTGCGCCCGACCGAGCAGGCGACCTCGACCGCCGCCCCGACCAAGGCAGCCGCGGCGACGCTTTTGCCGACCGAATCGCCGACGGCCATCCTCGAGCCGGCCCTCACGCCGACCGCGGAGCCCGGGGCTGAAGGCCTGTCGGCGGAG
Organism: Anaerolineae bacterium; assembly: GCA_050123055.1. Classification (GTDB taxonomy): domain Bacteria; phylum Chloroflexota; class Anaerolineae; order JAAYZQ01; family JAAYZQ01; genus JASFHU01. Next base: position 3,981 of record JASFHU010000081.1, on the reverse strand, counting down.
CAAGCCGCCAGCCTGGGCAGCCTGGAACAGGTGGACGGTTACCCGCTCTACACGATGAGTTACCAGGGTGACTACTCCCGGCAGGCGGGGCGGCTCTGGGAGACCGGCCCGGACATCTCAACGCTGGGCTGGGCTTGCTCCCTGTTCGCCAGCCTGAGCGACGAGGAACAGGTCTTTGGCCGCAACTTTGACTGGCAGTACAGCCCGGCCCTCCTCCTGTTCACCGACCCGGCTGATGGCTACGCTTCGGTGTCGATGGTGGACATCGCCTACCTGGGATATGGAGGCCCCCGCAGCCGTAAACTGCTGGACCTGCCCCTGGCTGAGCGCAAAGGCCTGCTGGCGGCGCCCCACTGGCCCTTCGACGGCATGAACGAGCATGGCCTGGCCGTGGGCATGGCCGCAGTGCCACCAGGGGGGATGGCGCCCGATCCGGCCAAACGTACCCTTGGCTCGCTGGGCATCATCCGCCAGGTCCTCGACCATGCCCGCGACGTGGACGAGGCGCTCACGATATTCCAGGAGCACAACGTCGACTTTCGGGGCGGGCCGCCACTGCACTACCTGCTCTCCGACCGCTCCGGACGCGCGGTGCTGGTCGAGTTCTACGAGGGCGAGATGCTCATCATTCCCAACGAGCAGCCGTGGCACCGGGCGACCAACTTTTTGCGGGCCTCAGTCGAGCCGGTCGATGGCGGTTCGGCGGAGGGCCACTGCTGGCGCTATGACCGCATCGAGGCTACCCTATCGCAGGCGGGCGGGCGCCTTGGCCGGGACGAGGCACTGGATCTCCTGGGTCAGGTAGCCCAGGACAGCACCCAATGGTCGATCGTCTATGACCAGCACAGCGGTGACGTCCTGGTCGCCATGGGACGGCAGTACGGCGAGCCCCATACCCTCCACCTGCCGCTCAACCCCAGGCCGTAGGCAGCTCTTCTCTCTACCGCCAACCTCGCCGCCCGAGGTGCCCCAATTGACCCTTTTGTGCTATAATCAGTGGACCGCAATGGCTCGCGGTGGATCGCCAGATCCACCGCATTTCTGCCGGATCTGGCGATCTGGCAGGAGCAGATTGAGGTGTACTGACAATTGAGCAGTGCCAGGCAGCGGTTGAAACCGGCGCCTGGAGATCAGAATCGGTTGAAATGGTTCTGACCGGTAGGAAACCTTTTCTAGCACAAGGAGCACCGACCGTGATCGTCACCGTAACGCCCAATCCCGGCCTGGACCGGACCCTGACCGTGTCGCGTATCACTTTCGACGAGATGATCCGCGCCAGCGGATCGCGCCTCGATTGGGGCGGCAAGGGCTTTAACGTGTCGCGGGCCCTGCATGCCCTCGGCGCCAAGAGCGTGGCGACGGGTTTTGTCGGCGGGCCCACGGGCCAGATGCTATCCCGCGGCCTGGAGGGTATGGGCATCAGCACCGACCTGTTGCCTATCGCCGGCGAGACGCGGACCAACACCGTGGTGACCGAAGCGGGCTCGGGGCGGTACGTGAAGGTCAACGAACCGGGTCCCACGGTGCAGCCTGAGGAACTGGCCGCCTTTCTCGACCGGGTCCGCAGCCGTATCCGGCGCGGCGACCTGTGGGCGCTGTGTGGAAGCCTGCCGCCGGGCGTGCCGCTGGGCTTTTACGCCCAGCTCGTGCGCCTGCTCCAGGCGGGCGGGGCCCAGGTGCTGCTGGACGCCAGTGGGGCGCCGCTGACGTTGGCCTGCTCGGCGGGGCCCTACCTGGTCAAGCCCAATGCCGCCGAGGCCGCCCAGGTGACCGGCCAGGAGATCCAGTCTGAAGCCGATGCCCTGGAAGCGATCCAGTTCTTCCTCCAGCAGGGGGTGACGCTGGTGGCGCTGTCGCTGGGGGCACGGGGACTGTTGCTGGGCGCCAGGCAGCGGGTGGTGCGGGCTGTGCCGCCTCCGATCCAGGCACGCAACCCGGTGGGTGCGGGCGACGCGCTGCTGGGGGGATTGGCCTGGGCGCTGGATCGCCGGCTACCCCAGGACGAGGTGGCCCGTTGGGGCGTCGCCGCCGGTACGGCCGCGGCCATGCGCGACGGGGTCGGCGTCGGCACGCGGGCCGAGGTGCAGGCGATCTACCAGCGCATCCGGCCGCAGGTGCTGGGGCCGGTGACCAGCCGCTGAACGCGATGGCCCGATCGATGGCCCAACCCGCCGAGCTGCCGCTCCTGTTGATGACCTCGGAGCCGGGCTCCTTTGCCCGCCGGACCATCGTCGAACGCAAGCCGCAGATCCTGCGCCGGGTGGTCGAAGACAACGACTATCCGCCCCGGGTCGTCGAGCGGCTGGCGGCCTTTGAGCAAGAGATCGCCTCGCAGCCGCTGCGCCCCCCGGACGAAAAAGTTCCCGATGCGGCCGAGTGGAACCGGGAACTGGAGGCTTTCCGGGGACGGACCTGGCTGGAGTTGCCCTGGTACCTGGCCGAGGCCTTTTTCTACCGCCGCTTGTTGGAGGCGGTGGATTACTTTCAAGCCGGGGCCTGGCGGCGGTGCGATCCCTTTGCCAAGCCCAAGCAGGTGCAGATGGCGCTGGCCGTGGAGCGGCTGGCCGCCGACTGGGACGCCCTGGCCGCCGCCGAGACGGACCTGGCCTTTGAAGCGCTGCTCCACTCCAGCCTGTGGGGCAATCGGGCCGACCTGAGCAACGAGTCGATCCGCCTGGCGGTGCGCGGCGGGCTGGCCGCCCGCGAGGAGCGGCACAACCTGCTGGTCGATCACACGGAGCGGGTGCAGCGCATCCTGGCTGCCGGCCAGGAGCGGGTCGATTTTGTCAACGACAACGTGGGCCTGGACCTGCTCTTTGACCTGGCCCTGGCCGACCTGCTGCTGGACAAGGGCTGGGTGGGGCGGGTGGTCTTTCACCTCAAGGCGTGGCCCTTTTTCGTCTCCGACGCCATGCCTGAGGACGTCGAGGCGACGGTGGCCCTTTTGGAGTCGTCGCCGGGGCTGGCGGTGCGGGACCTGGGGGCGCGGCTGCGGGCGTTCGTGGCTGCGGGCCGCCTGCGCCTTAAGGCGGCGCCCTTTTGGACCGGCCCGCTCATGTTCCACCAATTCCCGCCCTCGCTGCGGGACGATCTGGCCCGCTCGAGCCTGGTGATCCTCAAGGGGGACGTGAACTATCGCCGCCTGTTGGGCGACCGACACTGGCCCCACACGGCGCGGCTGGAGGAGGTGGCGGCAGGTTTTCCGGCATCCCTGCTGGTTCTGCGCACCCTCAAGGGCGAGATCCTGGTGGGCCTGGCGCCGGGACAGGCCGAGTCCCTGGCCGCCCAGGACCCAACCTGGCTGATCAACGGCCAGCGGGGCCTGATCCACTACTGCGGGCCGCAGCCCCCAGCCTCCGGGTGAGGGGGTGTGCAGTCCGGTCAGGTCTGGACGGTGGGACGCTACTCTGCCACCCTGCCACCCTGCCACCCTGCCACCCTGCCGCGGGTACCCTGTTATTTTGAGGAAACAATACTCGAGTCGGTGCTGAGGTTGATCCTACGCTTATGCTCAGGACAAGGGTTGAGGTTGAGGTTGAGGTGGAGTGAGGAGCGGGCATTCTCAAATGCGAGGGCCTTGGTTCGGGCCGGTCGGTACCTCGCTTCACGGTCCGAGGAGCCAGTCTTAGGAGAGGAGTGGCGCATCCCCTGATGCGGAACGGGTTTGGTTTCGTCTGCACACCGTTTGCATCTAAGGGTGCCCACTCCACGGTCCGGGGAGCCAGGTACACGCTACTGTGACACTATAACACTATCACACTGTCCGTGTGTGCCCTGTCCTGCCAGGGTCCTACCCAATCTCCGACAGGGTTGTTGCCTTGTCTCTTGACGAGCGCGAGAAACCGGGTTTTTCGTTCACTCGCTGCAGTCACCTGTTTAGCCTCAGCCTGACCCATGTGGCAAGGTGTCTTACTGCGACCGAAAAACCCGGTTTCTGGTCCGACTTTGCTCCAGTCCTACAAGCTCTGAGCCCCAGGTTTG
>JASFHU010000080.1:0-10873 GCA_050123055.1 Anaerolineae bacterium | reverse complement strand
CAGCCCGTTACGGGGCGTACGCGCGACCTGGTCATTTTTGCCGACAAGGCTATCTTTCAGCTTGCCAAGCACTGGTTGGCGCTGATCAACCTCATTTGGGGTTTGTACGTTGGCCTGCCCCTGCTGGCGCCAGTTCTCATGGATGCGGGCTGGACACTACCGGCCAAGGTCATTTATACTGTCTATCGTCCCGCCTGTCACCAACGACCGGAACGCTCTTACTTTTTCGGTGGGCCGGAGACCGTTTACTCGCCTGAAGAATTGGCGGCGGCTGGCGTCGATCTGGATCCCTTTGCCCGCGATATCGGCAACGAGCAAGTGGGCTGGAAGGTAGCCTTCTGCGAGCGCGACGTGGCTATCTACGGAGCGATCTTTGTCTCAGGTTTGGTCTATGGCCTGGTCCGAAAGCGCCTGAAAGGCTGGCGGATGCGCTTTCGCTATTTTGTGCCCTTTCTGATACCCATGGCGATCGACGGCGTGCTCCAGCTCTTTGGTTTCTATGAGAGCAACTGGGTGTTCCGAACCATCACCGGCGTGATCTTTGGCGTAGGGGCGGTGTTCTTTGCCTATCCCTATCTGGAAGAAGGATTCGCCGACGTCCGCCGCACCATCAACAGCAAGCTGCACTTGGAATAGACAGACCCGTTGTGTCGCATTCTGCATCAGGCTCCCTCGCACGAGAGAGCCTTTTTCTCTTCTGACCGCCGTTCCTTCACGCAGTTCCAAGAATGTCCCTTTCGTGGTATACTGGCGACGACACCGGTGAACCGATACCCGGATTCGACCGTTATTCTCAGGGGGGACGCGCATGGATATCAAAGAATCTGCGGAGCGTATTGTCGAGAACGTAGCGCAGGTCATCGTAGGCAAGGATGAGGTGATTGAACTATGCCTGGTGGCTTTGCTCTGTGAGGGCCACGTCTTGCTGGAGGACGTTCCCGGGATTGGCAAGACCACGCTGGTCAAGGCGATTGCGCGCAGTGTTGGTTGTACCTTCAGACGAATCCAGTTCACGCCCGATCTTTTGCCCAGCGACGTCATTGGCATCCTATACTTTAATCAGAAAGCGCAGGATTTCGAGTTCCGGCCGGGTCCTATCATGAGCCAGGTGGTTCTCGCCGACGAGATCAACCGCGCTACCCCCCGGACGCAGAGTGCCCTCCTGGAAGCGATGCAGGAGCGCCAGGTGACGGTAGACGTAGAGACTATGCGACTGCCCCGGCCCTTCATGGTGCTGGCGACACAGAATCCTATCGAATTGGAGGGTACCTTTCCGCTGCCCGAGGCCCAGGTAGACCGCTTTTTGATGCGGGTGGCCCTGGGATATCCCAGCAGGGAGGACGAGGACGCTATCCTGCTTCGCTATGAGCATAGCGACCCGATGGACACGCTGGTACCGGTGATCGAGGCAGAAGCCTTGTTGAGGATCCAGGAGCAGGTCAAGAACGTTCTGGTTGAGGATTCGGTGCGAGAATACGTAGTGGATGTCGTGCGCGCCACCCGTACTCACGAGGCTGTGGAGCTGGGGGTGAGCCCTCGGGGCACCTTGGCCCTCTACCGGACGGCTCAGGCGCTGGCGGCCCTTCGTGGACGAACGTTTGTCATCCCCGACGATGTCAAGTACCTGGCCCCAGCGGTGTTGACCCATCGCATCATCATCAGCCCCCAAACGCGCCTTCGTGGGCGACGTCCAGAGGAGGTCGCGGCCGAGATCGTCGAATCGGTTCCGGTGCCGGTTGAGGGTTAATGAACGCGGGACAGGACCTGTCGGGAGGCCAATCGCTATGACTCATAGAGGGCCGTGATCCGCATGTTCAACAAGGCCTGGATTCAACTGGCGCTCATCCTCATACCCATTGCCCTGATCTTTGACGTGCCGGCTTTGCTTACCATCTCTGCCCTATTGCTGAGCGTTCTCCCGATTGCCTGGTGGTGGAACCGTCGTTGTTTGAAGGGAGTGATCTACGAGCGGTACCTGGGCGAGAGGCGGGCCTTTCCCGGCGAGTTGGTGGGTCTCACCGTGCGGATCACCAATCAGAAGCTGATGCCCCTGGGCTGGCTGCTGGTCGAGGATCAGTGGTCGATGGCCCTACCTCCTGAGAATGGGGTGCTCTTTGCTTCTGCATCCGGTCTGACCGGCCTGTTTCGCAGTGCATTTTCGATCCGCTGGTTCGAACGGGTTAGTCGCCGCTACCGGATTCGCTGCACCCAGCGAGGCTTTTACTCCTTTGGACCTGTTCGCCTTAGTTCAGGCGATATCTGGGGGCTGTTCCGGCAGGACCTGCGCCAGCCTGAGCTGGATTGGCTGGTGGTCTATCCTCAGGTGCTCCCCCTTGAGGCTCTGGGTTTTCCACCCAAGGAGCCTCTGGGCGAAACAAAGGCCAACTGGAGGATCTTTGAGGATCCCACCCGGGCGGTCGGCATCCGCGATCATAGGCCCGAGGATGGTTTCCGGCGTATCCATTGGAAAGCCTCGGCGCGGAGGCAGGAGCTTCAGGTCAAGGTCTACGAGCCGACGACCAGCCTCAACCTGGTCGTTTTTCTGAACGTTGCTACCTTTGCCAAACACTGGGAGGGGACCAAGCCGTTGTTGCTGGAGCAGACCATCGCTGTGGCGGCATCGGTCGCCAGTCACGCCGTTGAGGAGCGCTACCTGGTGGGACTCATGGCCAATGGCTCCATCCCCCACTCAGATCAGCCGATCAAGGTCTTGCCGAGCCGCCGCCCCGACCAACTGGCCCGGGTACTGGAGGCTCTGGCAGCGGTCACGAGCTTTACTACGTCCAGCATCGAGTCGCTCCTATTGACGCAGAGTTCCCGGCTGCCCTGGGGGGCCACCCTGGTCCTAGTCACGGCTGTCGTCACCAAAGATCTGCTCGCTGCTTTGGTGCATCTGCACGACGTAGGACGCCGGTTGGTGCTCGTCTCTCTGGAAGAAGAGCCATCCCATCCCTACACTCTGCCGCCCGGAATCCGCATCTACCACTTGCCGGCCAACGAATTGCCCTTTGATGAAACGCTCCTGGGCAAGCCGGACGAGTGGGCCCCAGAGGTTGCCCCGCCGCTCCGATTGGCCGGAGGTGGCGAATGAGTCAACTGCTGTCCAAACTCCGCCAATATGGGGGCTGGCGCCAGCGCCAGGCTGAGGGTTCGGGAGTCCCGGTTGGGATCGGATCATCGGCTGAGGTAAACGGCCGCCGCGAAGTGATCTGCCTTGCCCTGGCCGCTGCCGAGATCTGTTGGGCCGCCCCGATCTTTTGGGCGCTGAACTGGGCCTTTAACCCACACCCTCCGCTGCTGCTCTGGGCGGGCATGCTCATCTTGATGCTGGGCTATTTTTACTTCTACCGGGCCTTGGTGGCAGCCAACCTGTCGTTGCGCCTGCAGCAAAGTCTGCTGGTCGTTGGCCTGCTGCTCAGCATCGCCTTGGTTCTTCGCTTTCACGTCTTTGTCGTAGCAGAGTCGCCGGGAACGGACTGGCTCGTGTTGCCCTTCCGCAGTCTGGCCGACGTGACCGCCGTGATGCCCATGAGCTGGGTGGCCATCATGGCTCTCGTCTATCTCTGGTCGCGTGCCGTCCACCTGGCAAACCGCAGCCTGACTGCGGAAAGCGTCGGCTTTAGTTTTCGATCCGGTGTCGTGGTACTCATCGGGGCTTCGTTCTTTATAAGCGTGTTCGCCGATCTTGACGTGTCGGGCTTTGTGATTCCCTATTTCTCCTTTGCCCTGGTAGCCGTTGCCCTGGCCCGCATCGAGGAGGTCAGCCTTCTGCCCAATAGCACTCAGGCACCTTTCAGTGGCTTTTGGATCGGCTCATCGATTGGGACCGTGGCCGTATTGGTATTGCTGGGCACGGTCGTGGCTTTCTTCTTCCTGGGCGGTGGCCTCGTTACGGTGTTCCGGTGGTTCACCCCGCTCCTGGTCATCTTGCAGATCATTTTCGTCGGGCTGGGAGCTCTGATCCTGATGTTTCTGGAGTGGGTCTTGGCCCAGTTTTCGATAGATCTGGGTGTCCTCGGACAGGGATTGCAGCGGATGCTTCAGCAGCTTGGCCAACTGCTGGCCCGCCCCCTGCCTCCGCCCCCTCCCGCTGCCGAGACGCAGACCCGGCCGCTCATCCTTGGCATCTTGCAGGCAACCATCACCATCGGCATTCCTTTGAGCATCGTACTCCTTGTCCTGCTCTTCACCTGGCACCGGCTACGCCAGGCAGGACAAAGAGATCCAGGAGAGGAGGCACGAGAGTCGATGTTCTCAGCAGGGGCGGTCGTGCGCAACCTGCGCACGATGGTTCAAGATGGCCTGGATCGTTTGGGTGAGCTGGCCGGCCTGGTGAGCCGTTTTGGACCAAGCGCCCGATTCCTGGCGGCGGTTTCCATCCGCCGCATCTATGCGAACCTGGTGCGCCTGGCGACTGAGGGCGGCTATCCTCGGGCCGAGGCCCAGACGCCGTACGAGTACTTGCAGACACTCTGCAAAGCCTGGCCCGGCAGCCAAGAGGATCTCGAGGTGATCACCGACGCGTACGTAGACGCCCACTATGGGCAGGTGCCCGACACTCGCGAAGAACTGCAGCGTATCCGCGAGTGTTGGCAGCGTGTCCGGTCACAGGAGATCAGAGAGCCAAGGGAACAACCCGGCAGAACTGGTTAGCTATCTACCTCCTCCGTGTGGAGGCCGGGTCCTGTTCCTATACCCAGCCCCTGACCAGATATGGCGCTCCTATGCGTTGGGCCGCTGGGCAATGAGCTGGGAGGCATGGGCCTCGCCGGGGGTTCCGTCTGCGCAGTGGAGGATCTCCAGCCCGTTATCTGCCGCGAACCGAGCCAGTTCACCCAACTCCAACAGGTAGGCAGGGTCAAAGTCCGGCCGGGTAGACAGGTAGCGGGTGTTGCGAGTGGCCTGGAAGAGCAAACCACCTGGCCGCAGCGCGGTTGCCAGCCTGGGCATGAGGTCCCGGTTCAGGTAATTGAAAACGGCGACCAGGTCGTAGCGCGACGACGGAACACTCCAGCGTGTCAGGTCGACCTGGGCAAAGTTGATGTGCAGGTCGCGACGCGCCGCTTCGGCCTGGGCCTGGGCGAGGCCGAAGCGGCTGACGTCTAGAGCATCCACCCGGTAGCCCAGGGAGGCCAGATAGAGGGCAGTACCGCCAAAGCCGCAGGCCACGTCCAGTGCACGCCCGCCGGTGAGCAGGTGGCGATGCTCGGTCAGGAATCGCTTGGGCACAAAATGGGCCGGGCCCTCCCCAGCGGCGTACTTGCGGTCCCATCGCTCCCGATCCGATTCTGGCATTTTCCCCACCCCGTTGCACGACTGGGCCTACTCCAACATGTTAGGCGGAGGCTCCAGGTGGACAAGGTAATGAAAGCCATCTGAACCCACGGCTCTCTCGAGTTTGGCCATGATCTGGGGTACATTGTCAAAAGGACCGGCGACGAAGAACGGCTTGCCATCCCTACCCAGAGGTATCGGGTCTTCACAGGCGTCGGGATCGGCATCTCCCAGCACCCACTTGGCCTGGTGGTAGTCCCGGTGGGGATGAAAGCCCAGTTGGTCGGCGTAGGCTATCCCTTCTCGGATTATCTTGGCGACGAGGTTGAGGCTCGCGGGGCTCATCTTTTGCTGTCTCTCGATGTCTTTCCGAATCTGCCTGTGTGCACGATCCGATTTGGTTATCACGCTGTGGGCGTTCTTCACACCCAGGCAACCCAAGTCCACGAGAATGACTGCTGTTGCGACCTTTCCTTGCGGTCCACGGCGAGATATCAGGATCTGGACGAGCTCGTCCGGATCCTGCCACCGTTCGGTCAAGAGGCACTCGAACAGAGGCCACTCGCCCACCTGGCGCAGGTCAGTCTGCTTGGAGAGCCTTCCCGAGGCCCGAGATCGAGCCTCTTTGCGCTTCCGCGTGCGTTTTGCCCGCTTGCGCTGAAGAGCCTTTCGCCGGCTCTTTAGGGATTTCTTGGCCATAGTCTGGTCACCAGGGTGCTGCTAGAACGGAAGATCATCTGGGGCACGGTTCCCAAGGGATACTGCATCCAGCCATCCTTGCAGCCAGAGTCGGGCGCCCAGAGGCACCACGCGGGTCAGCCCGAAGATGAAATCCCTGTGTTGTTGCATGCGGATGCGGCCCTCCTGGTCATCAGGTGGCACCTCCTGCTCCAAGGCATGACGGAGTAGCTCCATGCTCTGTTCCGATCTGTCTTCTCACCCACTACTCGCCTGCAGCGGATACCTCGGCAAGGTGGCTGGCCGGCGCGGTCCGGTACAGGCTCAAGTAGGCGATGAAGCCGATAGCCACGTAGGCCATGGTTTTGGGGATCATCAACATGCCAATGAAGGGCACCTGTTGCACAAAGAGGATGACCGGTATGTATAGGGCATAGGAAACGAGGATCATGATCCCGATCCAGGTGAAGGCCCTATCCTTCGCTCGCCGGGCGTCACGTAGGATGAGATAGGCCACGCCGAGCCCCAGGATCGTCAAGGGAAGATTGCGATAGAGGGACCAAGGCTGGGGCGGAACGGTGCTGTTCCACTGGTTGGCGGCGGGTATCATGATCAGCAGGCGAAGGGCCGCTGCTGCCAGCAGCAGGTACTCAAACCAGCCGTAGCTCTTTCCGAAACGCGTCCTCCATACCTCGAGCATCAACACGTAGAAAAAGGTCACAGTCACGGCTGTGGACAGCGCCCCCAGTCCTACGAGGCCCAGTTCCAGCCCAAAGATGGAGATCGTAGCCTCCAGGTTCCCTTGCGCGTAGGCCAGCACTCGGAACCCCACGTGCCCCGTGTCGCCCAGGGCCAGCAATGTGAATGCCAAACGAATCAGTCGGGCCACTCGCAGGTCCTCCAGGGCGACCGCCCACTCGCGTCGCTTCATCGTTATCACCAGACCCCAAACCACGATCAAGTAAGCGACGTTGAACGTGATCTCCATCCACATACTGACTGTCTCTGACATTAATGCCTCCAGGCACGGAATGTCTCTTTTGTACTGCCTGTGCTGTATTCTGACTGGGGATTATATCACGCCCCTTGGGGATTGGCAATCTTGCTGGCGTCGCAGCCTTCTGGACAGGGGGAAAGGTTTTGGTGTATACTGGGGCCATCCTGGTCAGCGAGGAACCTATGAGCGCAACCGACATCATCGCCACCATCGCCGAAGAACTGAACCTGGCGCGAGGCCCGGTGGCTGCCACTGTGGCCCTGTTCGACGAAGGCAACACCATCCCGTTCGTGGCTCGCTATCGCAAAGAGGTAACCAGGGGGTTGGACGAGGAGCAGTTGCGCCGGATCGAGGCGCGGTTGGGCTACCTTCGTCGCCTGGTGGAACGCAAAGACACGGTCCTCAAGAGCATCGAGGAGCAGGGCAAGCTCACGCCAGAATTGGCTGCAGCCATCGAGGAAGCGACGACGTTGCAGTTGGTGGAAGATCTGTACCTTCCCTACAAGCCCAAGCGGCGCACCCGGGCCACCATGGCCCGCGAGCGCGGGCTGGAACCGCTGGCCGATCTGCTCATGGAACAGAGCGATGACCGGCCCCCGGAGGAGCTGGCCGAAGCCTTCCTTTCGGACCAGGTGCCTGACACAGACTTGGCGCTGGCCGGCGCCCGTGATATCCTGGCCGAGCGGGTGACAGAGGATGCGGCGGTGCGAGGCGAGGCGAGGCGTCTGGCGCTTGACAAAACATTCGTGCTCTGCAAGTTGGCCGGAGACGCGGCCGAGGTGGATCCCGGCGGCAAGTTCCGTCTCTACCACGACGTGACCTTCCCCCTGGCAGAGATCCAGCCCCACCAGTGGCTGGCTATCCAGCGTGGCGAGTCGGAAGGTGCACTCAAGGTGCGGCTGGATCTTCCTGGCGACAGTATCGTGGATCTCATGGAGCTCTCTTTCCTTCGCGGACCTCGTAGGCCGATCCGCGACCAGGTGGAGGCGGCCATTGCCGACGGCTACAAGCGGTTGCTGGCGCCCAGCCTGGATCGAGACTTGCGCGCCACCCATACCGAAACTGCAGATGACCACGCCATCCAGGTTTTTACGGCCAATCTGCGTAGTCTGCTCCTTCAGCCGCCGCTGCGGGGGCGGGTGGTATTGGGGATCGACCCTGGCTACCGCACGGGTAGCAAGGTTGCCGTGGTGGACGCGACGGGCAAGGTGTTGGGCACGGCGACGATCTATCCGCACGCGCCGCAGAAACGTTGGGAAGCAGCAAAAGAGATGTTGGTTTCGGCCATCGAGGCATCTGGCGTCGAGGTTGTGGCTATCGGTAACGGGACGGCCAGCCGGGAGACGGAACAGTTGGTGGCCGAGCTGATTGCGGATCATCCCGGCCTTGAGTACGCGATCGTCAGCGAGGCGGGGGCGTCGGTGTATTCGGCTTCCAAGCTGGCCCGGGAGGAGTTGCCTGACATGGACGTGTCGATGCGTGGGGCGGTAAGCATCGCCCGGCGCTTACAGGACCCCTTGGCGGAACTGGTCAAGATCGATCCCCGTTCCATCGGCGTCGGGTTGTACCAGCACGACGTGGACCAGAAAACGCTGTCGGAGGCACTGGATGTGGTCGTCGAGTCGGCGGTGAATCATGTCGGCGTGGATGTGAACACGGCCTCCCCTGCTTTGCTTAGCTATGTCTCGGGTCTCAGCAAGAAGGTGGCAACCAACGTGGTCGCGCATCGCAACGAGCACGGGCCTTTTCAGAAGCGCTCGGCCCTGAAAAAGGTCAGGGGGTTGGGAGAAAAGGCCTACCAGCAGGCTGCCGGTTTCCTTCGCGTGCCCGAGTCGGCCAATCCGCTGGAAAATACACCCATCCACCCTGAATCGTATCCCGTGGTGCGCCGCCTGCTGGACCTGGCTGGTACGCGACTGAAGGCACGGGGCATGCTGGCCCGGGTGCAGGCCACACGCGACGAACTGGGCCTCTCGGGTCTGGCCGATCTATTGGACGTGGGCGAACCGACTTTGGCCGACATCCTCGATGGGTTATCCCGTCCCGGCCGTGACCCTCGCGATGATCTGCCCCCGCCCATCCTGCGCCGGGACGTGCTCAAGATGGAGGATCTCCAGGAGGGGATGCGCCTGCAGGGTACGGTGCGCAACGTAGTGGACTTTGGCGCCTTTGTGGACATTGGCGTCAAGCAGGATGGGCTGGTCCACGTGTCCAAGATGGCGGACCGCTACGTCCGTGACCCCTTCGATGTGGTGAGCGTGGGCGACGTGGTGGACGTCACTGTCATCAGCGTGGACCTCGATCGGGGACGGATCGGCTTGAGCATGAAGGATTAAGAGGGCTCTGCACTCGGGCTCAGGGCTTGCCACTCCTCGCGTGAGAGGGCCATATCGTAGAAAAGTACCTGGGTCGCTGGACCCTGCCGGCGAAAGAATTGGAGCAGGTGGCGATAGTGTGGCTCTTTCTGGAGGATTCGATAGCTTGGATCGCTGGCTGGACGATAGTGTCGGCCCTCCTCTCGAAAGCCCATGGACCGGTAACACCGCACCGCGCGCAGATTGGTGGCAGCCACATCGAGTACCATGCGCGCAAAGTCCATCTCGCAGAAAAAGTAGTCGAGGAATAACTTGAGCGCTTCGGTGCCATATCCCTGGCTGACAAAGTCAGCGCCAATGGTGAGCCCGAGCCTGGCCGATTGCCGCCCGTTGATCTCTCGCAAGGTCAGGCTGCCGATGACGTTGTGTCCTTCATTCCTTATGGTATACAGACGCCGGGTGGGATCTTTGCTTCGCCACTCGAACCAGCGGATATGCTCGGCCCGGCTCTGATTGGGAAAGTCAAAGGGGCGGTAGAGCGGATCGGCAAATGGACGCCAGCGCATCATTGTATCTAGGTCTGACCGCTGCATAGGGCGGATGGTGATACGTGGGCCTTGCAGTTTCATCCTTGCGACTTTTTCCTCATCTGGACTGTTTTCACTGGCCGGCGACCATCCAGATCTGCCCTCAACTGCATCGTCAATCGTGAGCCCGGTGCTGGTGGCCGAACGCCGACCGCTGGCCATCATGATACCACGTCCTTGGGATTTTCCCAAGTCGCGACCCTGTAGGCGATAACTTATGGCGGGTATTGGTGTTAGAATCAGTTAGGAAGCCTGTTCAGAGGGGCGATATGCATAGCATGATACTGATTGTGAATCCAGCGGCGGGACGAGGGGTTGGTGCTCGCCTGTCGCAGCCGATCGCCGAGCGCTTGCGGGACTATGGTCTCGACTTCGGCCTAGTCACCACCAGTGGAGCCCATCACGCCACACAATTGGCCCGCGAGGCCGTGGCCGAGGGGCGGGAAACCGTGGTGGCCGCTGGTGGCGATGGTACCTTCAACGAAGTACTGAATGGGTTGCTGCAGACAGGCGGTGAGCCGCCTGATACGGCGTTGGGGCTCCTCCCCATCGGGACCGGGAATGACTTTGCATTTGGTGCTGGCTTGCCGTTGGACTTGTGGGAAGCCTGCGAGGTTGTGGCCAAGGGCCGTAGCCGGTTCCTCGATGTGGGCCTGTTTCGCGCCGACAATGAGGAACCGCGCTTTTTTGGCAACGGCATCGGGATCGGTTTTGACGCGGTGGCAAATATCGAAAGCCGAAAGATCAAGCGATTGCGGGGAACGCTCCTCTACCTCGTAGCCGTGATCAGGACATTGGCCTTCTATTACGATGCGCCTCGCATCACACTCTGTGTCGATGGTGAAGAGCGGGTCCAGCCGAGCCTGATGATCTCGGTCATGAATGGGCGGAGGATGGGGGGGGGCTTTTATATGACACCAACCTCCGAGATGGACGATGGCTTGTTGGACCTGTGTTTGGCCGGCAAAGTCAGCCGCCCGAAAATGGTGAGATTTGTCCCCCGCTTCATGCGGGGCACCCAC
>JASFHU010000079.1:0-10931 GCA_050123055.1 Anaerolineae bacterium | reverse complement strand
CTGAAGTTTTGCTGGAACATGCAGGGCGGGCCTGTTATCGCAGCGAGCCCAAGGGGCGGCCCGGCAAGTTCCTGCAGGCTCGTATCCGAGAGGGGCACGAATCGATCATTGAGCATGCCAATGTCACCTTTGAGATCACAGGCATCTCGCGGGCGTGCTCTCACCAACTGGTCCGTCATCGCCTGGCCAGCTATAGCCAGGAATCGCAGCGCTACGTGGATATGGCCGCTCCCGAATTCGTGATACCGCCCTCTGTGGCCGACAATCCCCAGGCCCGGGCCATTTGGGACGAGTTCATGGACCAGGTATCCGATACCTACCGCCGGCTACGCGAGCTGGGCACGCGCAAGGAGGATGCACGGTTTGTCCTGCCCAACGCGACGGCAACCCGCATCATCGTCACCATGAACTTTCGCTCTCTGCGACACCTTATCTCCGTGCGCTGCGACAAGGCAGCCCAGTGGGAGATCCGTGCCCTGGCCCTGGAGATGCTCCGCCAGGTCCACGAGCTCGCTCCTGCGGTCTTTGCCGATCTCTACGAACGTTTCATCGCTACGCAATAGATCCCTTCCCCTCAGAAGAGGGACTGGTCGGCGCCAGCCCGGGCAGTCCGAAGGCCGGTGGCTGTCACTTTGACCCCCAGCCCAGCCATGGTATAATGGTCGTCGGCTGGCGGGCCCAGCCGGTACCGCCGCACCGTCAGGCCGGCTCCAGCCGGCCAAACTGGATACCTGGAGCGTGTTCATGGGCCAAGCAAAGCTCGTTCGTTATCGACTAGACCACGACGTCGCCTATGGCCTGGTGCAAGACCGGGTCGTACACCACCTGGCCTCGGACCTGTGGGCCGAGCCGAACCCCGGTCCGGTCGTGGCCTCTCTCGACGAGGTAAAGTTGTTGGCGCCTTGCCAGCCGACCAAGATCGTCGCCATCGGCCGCAATTATGCCGCCCATGCGGCGGAACGTGGCGCCCAGATACCAGCAGAACCCCTGTTCTTTCTGGAACCTCCCAGCGCCGTGATTGGCCCAGGCGCGACTATCCAATATCCAGGTCATCTGTCACAGAACGTGGAACACGAGGCCGAGTTGGCTGTGGTCATCGGCCGGCAGGCGCGGCGGGTATCCCATCAGGAAGCCTGTGCATTCGTCTGGGGCTATACTTGCGCCAACGACGTGACAGCTCGCGACTTGCAGAGCCGAGACGCGCAGTGGACGCGGGGCAAGGGCTTTGATACTTCTTGCTCCCTTGGTCCGTGGATCGTGCCCAATCTCGACCCGACCGATCTACGGGTCTGTTGTCGCGTCAACGACGAGTTGCGGCAGGATGGGCGCACCCGGGACATGATCTTTTCGGTAGCCGAGTTGATCGCCTACGTATCGGCGGTGATGACTCTGGAGCCAGGGGATGTGATCCTGACTGGAACACCATCGGGCGTTGGTCCCCTCGTGCCGGGCGACCGGGTAACGGTCGAGATTGAGGGCATTGGGAGGCTCGAGAACGAGGTTGCGTGCTATGAATAAGCCCTTGAAAGCAGGGTCTGCGCTCGAGGATCGTTTCCGCGTCGCCGACCTGCTGGGTCAAAGCGAACGGAGTGCTGCGTACCTGGCCGCCGACCTGGACCAAGGGGGCTCCTGGGTCCTGGTCTGGGAATCGCTGGATCTCTTTCGGATGAAGCAGGAGCCACGGGGGCTGGTAAATTACCTCGAGCAGGAAGAGCGACACTACCTCCTCCTACGACTGGAAGGCCAGGACCTGGGTCTGATCTTTGAGGCGGCTGGTGTCGTTGCACCCGACTGGGCCGCGCTGTGGATGGCGCAGATCTGCGATGGTGTAGGTCAGTGGCATGCGCGACCCGGGGCGCCCACCGTGTGTTTGACACACGGAGATATCGGTTTGGCAGCCCTGCGCCTGATGGCTACAGCCCAGGCGATCTTGCCCAGTTGCGATCTGCTCTCTCAACCGGAGGCTGCGGTAGTCCCGGGCCAAAGCTTGGTCTTTACGGCTCCCGAAAAGGTCTACCAGCGACAACTGACCCCGCGATCTGATGTGTACGCGTTGGGTGGGGCTCTCTATTGCCTGGTGACCGGTGCCCAGCCGCCTGGTCCCCGCGCCATCGAGGAGGGGCAAGCTGAGCTGGTGCGCCCGCGCAAGATTCAGCGCAAGCTATCGAGGCGGCTTGAAAGAGTGATCCTCAAGTCCCTGAGGCTGGATCCCAGGAAGCGGTACGAGACGGCCAGGCAGTTTGGCTTTGAACTGGACCGGTGTGTGCCCGGACGGCTGCGCCGCCAGAAGTAGGGAACATCGTTAGGACTGCCGGCAAACTGAGGTCCATGATCTCGGTGTCCATCTCGCGTTTCTCGCTCGAACCAGCCCTCTCTCCAGTGATCCCTCGTTCTCGCCGATCACCTGATAGTCACCGGACTCCCCTCGTGCCAGATGCCTTGCTTGGCAGGGATGCCGATTCTGTGTTATAATCTGCTGTGCACCATTCCTTCACCTGGGGGTGACCCTTGGCAGGCGATATGAAGGTATACGAAAAAGCGATGCGAGAGGGGCACAACTACGCCTGGGGGGGCGAGTGGGAACAGGCGTTGGAAGCCTACGAACGGGCGCTGGCCGAAATGCCCGATGATCCTGAGGCGCACAACTATGTAGGTCTGGCCTGCCTTGAACTGGAGCGCTTTGAACCGGCGTTGGAAGCTTGCACTGTTGCCAGTCGCCTAGCCCCCGACGATCCTGCCCCCCTGGCTCGGATTGCCGAGATCCATCAGCACCTGGGTCAGCGCCGTGCCGCAGCCGATGCCCTGTTCTCTATCGGCAAGCTCCACCAGCGCTTGCGGGACTGGAGGCAGGCCATCCGCGCATACCAGGGGGCGATTCAGCTCCAGCCCGACCACCTGGCGTCGCGAATGGCCCTGGCCTCGATCTATGCCCAACTGGATCAGCCACAGCGAGCCGTACGGGAGCATCTAGGTCTGGCCCGTATTCTCCAGCAGCAGGGAGAGCTAGACAAGGCGCTGGATCAGTGCCGCGCGGCCTTGGAGATCGATCCTCGGAATGCGGAGGGCCGCGCCCTGGCCAATGCTCTGCACCGTGGCGAACTGGTCGAGGAAACTGATGTCGCTCCTGCGCTCGTCGAGGCAGGAGCGAGCCCTGCCGACATGGCCCGGCAAAAGGCTTTGGAGGAGCTGGCGGGCATTCCCTTCGGCGATACGCCGGTGGGACCTGAAGCTGGTCCCGACGCTCTGGACCAAGACCTGGTAGCGGTTCAGGATATCAGCAAGCCGGCGCTGAGCCGCCCGGAAATCGATGCCCTGGTGGCAAGGGCCATCGATTTCCAGACGCGGGGATTGGCCGACGAGGCCATTGTGGTGTACAGCAGGGTGATCGATGCGGGCGTAGATCGGCCTGCGGCTCACTTTAATCTGGGATTGCTCTTTCAGCAGCGCTTCCGGTTTGAATCGGCCATTGCCGAGTTTGAAAAATCGGTAGACCACCCGCAATACGCGTTAGGCAGCCATTTTGCCCTGGGTGAATGCCACAAGGCATTGGGGCAGGTTGACGAGGCCCTGGAGCACTTTGTTCAGGTGCTCAAGATCGTGGATCTGGGGACAGTTCAGAGGGATGAGGTCGACGACCTGATCCAATTGTACGATGCACTGGCAAATAGCTATCTCGCCAAAGGCGACCCGGAACGGGCATTGGAGTTTTCCAATTCCCTCATAGAGTTCTTGACGTCCAAGGGGTGGGAGGACAAGGCACACGAGGCTCGGCAGCGGCTTGACAGCATGTCCGAAGAGGGCGTCACCATGAGCCTGGCCGAGTTCCTGGCAGCTCCTGGCGGCGAGGCCATCCTGGCGGCCATGTCCCTCAGCCAGGAGTATCTGAAGCGAGGGGCGTACACCGCTGCCACCGAAGTGTGCTATGAGGCGATCGCGGCCGCACCCACCTATCTTCCCCTCCACATGCGACTGGCCGAGATCTCTACCCAGAAGGAGCGGATTGAGGACGCGGTGGCCAAATACCAGGGCGTGGCTGAGGTATACCTGGTGCGCGAAGAGACGAGCCAGGCCATTGGCGTCTACCGGCGCATACTGCGCCTCAAGCCCATGGAGGTGGTAGTCCGCTCGCGCTTGATAGATTTGCTGATCAGTTCAGGCGAGATCGATCAGGCCTTGGAGGAGTACATCGCCCTCGCAGATGCATATTATGATCTGGCTCAGGTGCAAAAGGCACTGGAAAAGTGCAGCGAGGCTTTGCGCCTGACACCGAGGGCGTCGGATGAAGAGCTGTGGCGTGTGCGCCTGTTGCGCAATATGGCCGAGATCCACGCTCATCGTGCCAATTGGCGTGAGGCACTTCGGTTCAATAGGCAGATCGTGGCCATCACTCCCGACGATGAGCGCGCCCGCTTGAACCTGATCGACCTGAACTATCGGGTAGGGCGCACCCAGGAGGCGGACAAGGAGACCGTGACCATGCTCGAGCACTACGGCTCACAAGGGGAACAAGAGCGGGCGCTCGCCTTGATGCAAGAGCTTGTGCGCTTGCAGCCTCAACAGATGCCCCTTCGGGCGCGCATGGCGCGGGTCTATATTGACGCCGGGATGAGGGAGGAGGCCATTGGCCAATTGGATGCATTGGGGGAGCTGCAACTCGACGCCGGTCTCCGCAAGCAGGCAATGGCCACGGTCCGGTTCATCATATCATTAGGTCCCAAGAATCTGGACTCCTATCGCCGATTGCTGGCTCAGCTCTAGGTCACGCCCTTCGGGCGGCGGCTGAAGCCTGGCTTGTAAGCACTTGACTGGAGAAGCAAACGCGACAAGTGCGCTGAAAGCGACGAGGGACCGAGATTAGGAATGGAGCGTTTACGTGACAGACGTCCTGTGGGTTCTGTCTCATATACAACTGGCTGATATTGTCGATATCCTGCTGGTCGCTATCCTATTCTATCTGCTGTTCTTCCTGGCCCAGGGAACCCAGGCAGTTCAGTTGCTGCGTGGAATGGTATTGGTGATTCTTTTGGCCTTTTTGGCGAGCCAGCTATTGCCCTTCAAGGGGTTTAGTTGGCTCATCAAGACGGCATTTCCGGCCTTGCTGGTGGCTATTCCCGTCATTTTCCAACCCGAGCTGCGCCGTGCTCTGGAGCGACTTGGGCGTACTGGGAGCCTGTTCGGCCGCTGGCAGCAGGAAGAGGTCGTGGAGCGGATGGTCGAGGAGGTGGCGCGGGCGGCTCATCGCTTGGCGGGCCAGCGCCACGGGGCGCTCATCGTCCTTGAGCGGGAAACGGGTCTGCAAGAATACACCGAGACAGGGGTGCCGATCAACGCGGAAGTCAATTCTGAATTGCTGCGGACCATCTTTCATCCCAACACGGCGCTCCACGACAAGGCGGTCATCATTCGTGACAACCGGATCGCGGCTGCCGGCTGCATGCTGCCAGCGACCCATAACCCTCAGTATAGTGGTATGGGCACACGCCACAGGGCGGCCATCGGCTTGACTGAGGAGAGCGATGCGCTGGTGGTCGTCGTTTCAGAGGAAACGGGCATAATCTCTGTCGCCTACAACGGCCGGATCGTCCGCCGTCTGGACATTAACCGACTAAGAAGCGTACTGCTTTCCTTTTACCAGCATAGCCTGGGTGGGCGTGGTTGGGAAAAACGGGCACTGGGGGTTGCCAACTGAGTCCTTGTGGCAGCAGGTCGGTCTTTAGGGCCAACTCGTGCCAGGCGGGATCACGGACTGAGCAGGCGGTTTATCTCCTGGCTCAACTGTGCTTGGGTGATGGGACCGAGAAAGTGGCGAGCCAACAGGCCCTGCTGGTCGATGACAAAGGTTTCCGGGACGCCAGTCAAGCCATAGGCCCGCGCCGTGTGGTTGCCTCGCTCGACGGTGGAGGGATAGGATACGTCGAATTCGTCCAGAAATGCTTGGGCCTTGGAATCGGCATCCTTGTAGGCGATGCCAAAGAACTGTACCCCCCGGTCTTGGTAGTCGAGCCAGGTCTGTTCCAGGGCAGTGGCCTCTTGGCGACAAGGGGCGCACCAACTGGCGAAAAAGTTGACCACGACGACCTGGCCACGCTTACTTTCCAGGTTCATCGCGCTGCCGTCCAGGGCTGTGAGCTGAAAGTCGGGCACCGGGCCGCCGATCTGGGGAGGCTCGGATGGACTGGCAAGGAGCCCATAGCCTAGCAGGGCCAGCACGATCACGGCAATCACGCCTGCGGCGATCCAGGCTGGAGATAGGCTCCGATGAGTTGGTTGGTTCTGCGATGCTTCCAGCGATTCCATCCCTTGTCTCCTGCTGCAATTGGCGTGCATTGTACCTCAAGTTGGGCTCTGTGTCCAACTTGTGGGGAGCTTGGGTGTCAACCACACCGGGCAAGATCCTGCCTGGGGAGTGGATCTCTCTTGGTCGAACCTGCCTGGAAGAAGGCCCGGACTTGTCCGGGACTCCAGAAAGCAGGGCTTGCTGAGAGTCTTTTGGCTTGGAGGAGCGCCTTGTGCGTCGGATCTACTGAGACTCTGGATTTCGGAGGTTGGACGATTGGAACGTTTGGAGCTGCTGCGGAATTGGGTACTGCCTCTGCTGGCGCTTGGTCTTTTCCTGCTGCTGGCGGTGTGGGTGGTGCTGGCTCCAGCCGAGTCCCGGCTGGGCAACACGGTCAAGCTGGTCTATGTCCACGGGGCGTTGGTGTGGGCTGGCCTGTTTACGTTCTCTGCTGCCGGCCTGCTGGGTCTGGTGGCCCTGGTGGTGCGACATCTGGTCGGTCCGGCCGACCGGGCCAGGGTTTGGTATCGCGGCACCGAAGCCGCGGGCCTGGCAGCCCTGATTGTGTGGGCAGTATACGTCGTCTCAGCCATGGCCGTCACTGCTATGACCTGGGGCCAGCTCGTGGCCTGGAACGAGCCCCGAGTACGGGTTACCGGCCTGATACTGGTGGGGGCGGTGGTCCTGTACATCGTCGCGCGACTGGTGGATCATGCTGATTTTACAGCGGTGATCAATCTGCTCATGGGCATCGTGCCTTGGGTGATGGTTCAGCAGGCTGACGCCATCCGCCATCCGGTGGACCCCATCGGCGGCTCTGGGTCGGCGGCCATCCAGGGTTACTTCCTGCTCATAGAGCTAACCGTGGCCGGGCTGGCCGCCACGTTGATCGCCTGGCTGTGGGTCCGGGCAATGCTGAAAGATCGAACTTAGCATCTTTGCGGTATCTTTTCAATAATCCGGGGGAGGTTGTTGTGTGTGCGCGAAGCGCACACACAACATACACTACGCCACTGACTTTTTTGCAGTGGAGTCAAAATCGAGAAGAGGGAAGGATGTATCCAGTCAAGATCATTACGGTGGAAAAGAGTCGATATCTGGAGAACCAGGCCGACGAGGGTGGCCTGAGCTATGCCGAGATGATGGAGAATGCGGGCCGGGGCACGGCGTTGGCGATCCGCCACCACGTGGGAGCCAAGGGAAAACGGATCGTCGTGTTGGTGGGACCCGGCAACAATGGTGGCGACGGCCTGGTGGCTGCCCACTACTTGTGGGACATGGGTGCCCGGGTCATCTGCTACCTGTGGAAGCGGAGCACCGAAAAGGATGCGAATCTGAAGCGGGTCAAAGACGATCGTCTCCCCCTTGTCTGGGCCGAGGATGATGCTGGTCTTGAGGCACTAAGAGGGCTTCTGCTGGGTGCAGATGTCGTTGTGGATGCACTGCTGGGGGTCGGTGTGGACCGGCCCATTGGCGGCACACTGAAGCAACTGCTGGCAACGGTGCGGCAAGAGGTGTCCGGGCAGGCGACTCCCCGAGGTCTGGTGGAAGCTGTTCCCTCTGGCTCGGCAGGGCCGGGACCTGTGGTCGTGGCCGTCGATTGCCCCACTGGCCTGAACTGTGATACCGGTGAACTGGACCACGCTGCCCTGCCAGCCGACCTGACGGTCACCTTTGCCTACCCCAAGGTGGGACTGCTTCGCTTTCCCGGGGCCGAGGCGGTGGGCAACATCATCGTGGCCGATATCGCCATTCCGCCCGATCTGGCCGCAGACGTATCGCTGGAGATGGCAACCACCCAGTGGGTCCAGGCCCGCCTGCCAGCGCGCTCTAGGTCGGCCCACAAGGGGACCTTTGGCCGGGCGCTCATCGTTGCGGGCTCGGTGCACTATGTCGGGGCTGCGGCGCTGGCCGGTGCGGGGGCCAAACGGGTGGGAACCGGTTTGGTCACCATGGGTCTGCCGATGCCCATCCAGCCAGCGGTGGCGGCCAGCCTGACTGAAGCGACCTACCTGCTGCTCCCCCACGACCTGGGTGTCATCACCGCGGGCGCGGTGGAGGTGCTTGACGAGCGGGTGGGCGAGTATAATGCCCTACTGTTGGGGCCAGGCCTGACGCAGGAGGCAGAAACGGTCAGCTTTGTGCACCGGTTCCTGGGCCTGGAGCGGAGGGACCACAGGGGAGGCATAGGTTTTGTGTCCCGCTCTGCGGCTCAGGATACGGAGCGTCCCGATCTGCCACCTCTCGTGATCGACGCCGATGGCCTGAACGCCCTGGTGAGTGCAAAGGAATGGTGGAAGGCATTGCCGCCCCAAACCATTCTTACGCCGCATCCTGGCGAGATGGCGCGGCTGATGGGCGGCCAGGCTACTGCCAAGGAGATCCAGGCCGATAGGGAGAACGTGGCTCATCGGATGGCCGCCGAGTGGAACGCAGTCGTGGTGCTCAAGGGTGCCTTCACGGTCGTCGCCAGCCCGGATGGGCGGGTGATGGTCTTGCCCTTTGCCAATCCCGCTCTGTCCACGGCGGGCAGCGGAGATGTTCTGGCCGGGGCCATCATCGGGCTGCGGGCGCAGGGGATGGAGGCCTTTGAGGCGGCCGTGAGCGGGGCCTATATCCACGCCTTGGCAGGCGAACTTGCCCGCGCCGATCTGGGCGACATGGGGGTGGTGGCCGGTGACCTGCCATCGCGGCTGCCCCTGGCCCTGAAACGCATCCGCTAGGGCTCTGTCCCTGCCGCCAGGCGCAGGAGGTGGGCGTTGGCCGGGCTGCTCTGCTGGTCAGGACCCGTCGGGCGATCGACAGCAGGCTTGACGGGAGCTGCCGTCCGCTTTATAATGACCAGCGGATGGGTGTGTGTAGCAGACCCTTTGTAATCCTGCTGCGGAAGGCTACAGTGAATGCACCACAACAGAGAGATAGTTGATGGCTGAGAGGACACTCTTCCTCGGGCTGGACGTATCCACCACCGGCGCCAAGGCATTGCTGATCGATGAAACGGGGGCAGTGGTGAGCAGCGCAACGGTTGAGCTCGCGCTCTCCACACCTAAACCCTTGTGGTCAGAGCAAGATCCCCACGATTGGTGGGACAGCATTGCCGAGAGCATACGGCAGGCCCTGGCTGGCGCGGGCGCAACTGGCATCCAGGTGGCCAGTGTGGGCCTGACGGGCCAGATGCACGGGCTGGTGATGCTGGATGCCGACGGAAAGGTGCTTCGTCCAGCTATCCTATGGAACGACCAACGTACCGGCGAGCAGTGTGACCAGATCCGTGCCCGATTGGGCAAGTCACGGCTGATCCAGCTTACCGGCAACGACGCGCTCACCGGGTTCACCGCCCCCAAGATCCTTTGGGTGCGCGAGTGCGAGCCAGAGGTCTATGCTCGGGCTGCCCATATCCTGCTGCCCAAAGACTATATCCGCTACCGGCTCACCGGAGACTATGCTACCGATAAGGCAGGTGCAGCGGGCACGCTCCTCATGGATATCGGGAAGCGCGACTGGTCGCTGGAGGTGCTGGATGCCCTGGACATCCCGGTTGGGTGGTTGCCCGAGACCCACGAAGGCCCCGGGGTAACGGGACGGGTCTCCACCGAGGCGGCGGCAGCCACAGGACTGGCGGAGGGCACCCCGGTAGTGGGTGGTGGCGGAGACCAGTCTGCCCAAGCGGTGGGGGTGGGGGCGATCGAGCCAGGCATTGTGGCCCTGACGTTGGGCACGTCGGGTGTGGTCTTTGCCAGCACCCCTGAGCCCTTTGTCGAACCGGAGGGACGCTTGCATGCTTTCTGCCACGCCGTGCCGGGCTGCTGGCACCTGATGGGCGTGATGCTCTCTGCGGCGGGTAGCCTGCGCTGGTACCGAGACGCGCTGGCGCCGGGCGTAGCCTTTGACGCCTTGCTGGCTCCGGCAGCGGATGTGCCCCCAGGCTGCGAGGGCTTGTTGTTCCTGCCCTACCTGATGGGCGAGCGTACTCCGTATCCCGATCCGCTGGCGCGCGGCGCCTTTGTGGGCCTGACGGTTCGTCACGGCCAGGCACACATGACGCGGGCGGTGCTGGAGGGTGTGGCCTTTGGCCTGAGAGATAGCTTCGAGCTGATGAAAGGGGTTGGACTGGCCAAGATCCGCCAAGTTCGCGTCTCGGGCGGTGGGGCAAAGAGCCCTCTTTGGCGCCAGATCCTGGCCAATGTCCTCGACGTCGAGTTAGTCACAGTGAACACCACCGAAGGGGCGGCCTACGGCGCAGCTCTTCTAGCAGGGACCGGAGCTGGTGCCTGGTCAGAGGTCGATGCGGCTTGCCAGAGTACGGTCAAGCTCACGGGATCGACCAAGCCGCAGCCAAAAGCCGCGGCCCTGTATGAAGGGATCTATGCACATTACGGTCAGCTCTACCCGGCCCTCAAGGCGATCTCTCATGGGTTGAGCAATCACTATCTTTCTCACTAAGTGGGGGCGGGGTGTGTGCGAGCGGCTTTGCCGCTCGCACACACCCCAGCTTCCCCCGGTTTATTGAAAAGATGCGAGCAATCAGTAGAGAGGGGCTAGAACGATGGAAACTGACTTGCTGGATGCAATCAGGCACCGGATCAACGCAGGAGACCGGGAGGGGGCCAGGCTTGAACTTCTGGCACTCCTGAAAGCGGATCCAGACAACACC